>JAEZCY010000384.1 GCA_023429845.1 Acidobacteriota bacterium | reverse complement strand
CTGCACGTGCGTGCTGCTGGTCGTCGTCCTCGGCGCGACGCGCGCGGAGGCGTCCCGCCGTAGCGCCGACGACCCGGTCGTCGTGGTCAGCGAGACGGCTGGGGTGTTCGCCGTCGAAGCCCGCTTCCAGGTCCCGCAGTCTCCGTCGGCGGTGCTGGCGGTGCTGACCGACTACGAGGGCATCCCCCGCGTGATGCCGCACGTCACCCGCAGCCTCGTGAAGGGGCCCTCGCCCGAAGGAGTCTTCGTCGAGCAGACGGCCGTGTCGCGCGTCCTGTTCTTCTCGAAGACGGTCCATCTGCTGCTCGACGTTCGCGAGACCGGGAGCTCGTTGACGTTCCGGGATGTCGGCGCGCGGTCGTTCCACGTCTACGAAGGCGCCTGGCAGGTTGCGCCGATCAAGGACGCAACGCTCGTCACGTACCAGTTGCGCGCGCGCCCCGCCTTCGAGGTGCCGGATTTCCTCGTCAAGCGCCTGTTCAAGCGGGACGCGATCGAGTTGATCGCGCGCTTGCGCAAGGCCATCGCCAGCTGACCTCCGTCCGACCCGCGCAGCCCTACCTGGCAAATCTCAGGCGTCGCACGGCCACGCGCGAGTCGTCCCCGCCCGTCGCCCAGGCGGCGACTACGCCCTCGGCCGTACCGCTGACCACCGGGTGACTGGCGCCGCCCGCTGGCGCGAGTCTCGTGGCCTCGCCGACCTGGACCGAGCCGTCGCCCCGCGGCGTCAGCGTACGCACCGCCGCCACCCGCGCGCCCTTCAGCAGTTCGTCCCACGCCACCACCACCTTGCCGCCGGGAGCGAGCGCGATCTGCGGGTGCATCGGTTTCGGGCTGCCGAGCGTCGGAATCCGCTGCCGGGCCGTGAAGCGCTGGCCGTCGCGGGTGGACGCGTAGAACAGGGCACCCTCGGGGTCGTCCCGGCCGATGACGGAGGGCCACACGATGTGAGCCGTGCCGTCCTGACCCACGGCCACGGATGGTCCGTCGTCCGGGCAGCCATTGATGGCCCATCCGTCCTCGCTCACTCGCGCCGGCGCCGAGAACGACCGGCCGCCGTCGCGCGAGACCGACAGCGCGATGTCGCGCAGGTCGCCCGGGTACACGTGCCGCCACGCCGCAAACAACGTCCCGTCGGCCGCTGCCGCGATCGCGGTCTTGCAGCAGTAACACACGCCCGTCGTGATCGCGCGCTCATTGCGGACGGATTGGCCCACCGACGCGTGGTAGATCGCCGATCCTTGCGCCATCAGCGAGCCGTCGGCCGGTGCGCCCGACGCATGCGCATGGTGGCCGCTGCCGCTCTTCCCCGCAGCGTCGCCGGCGGCGCGACGAGCGGCGAGACCGCGATGGTCGAGCCAGACTGCGTGCGCGTCGCCGTCCGGGCCTGCGGCAAGCGCAGTCCACCCGCGGTCGCCAGCCGCGCCGCTCGCCTGCAGTGCCCGTGGCGCACCGAACGTGACCCCGCCGTCGCTCGACTGTGCCACCTTGATCTCGGTTGCGGCCCCGCGCGCGGTCCAGAGCACCGTGATCGTGGGTGCCGGCCCGGCGCCGCGGTGTACGGCGACGCGTGGCGGCAGTTCGCCACCGAGTCGTCCCTCGCCGCGGATCCGATTGACGCGAACCGGCGATCCGAACGTGACGCCGCCGTCGCGGCTCGTGGCTGCGAAGACGTCCGCCTTGCCGCCGGCCGACACTCCCCAGGCGACGACGACGAACGATCCTGCCGCCGCAATCGACGGCGTGGCATCGGCACCGCCGGGAACGTCGAGCGTTACCGACTTCTGATCCTGTGCGACGCCCCGGGTGAGCAGGCTCCCCGAGAGGAGCGTGCCCAGCATCAAGAGCGACGTGAAGCGAAGAGACATCGACGGTTCCTCAGAAGCGGAGCCGCAGCGCGACCTGCGCGGTGCGTGGCTCACCGACGGCCGTGACCTGCCCGAACGCGGGACTCGCGTTCGCGGGGTACGCGCCGGTGCCGAAGTTGGTGTTGCGGGCGACCTCGTTGACGGCGTTGGTCACGTTGAAGACCTCCGCGATGGCTTCGAGGCGGAGCGAGTGGCCCAGCGGAATCGTGCGGCTCACGCGCATGCCCAGGCTGGCGAACCCGTCGCCGATCCCCGAGTTGCGCGCAATGAACGACCCGTTGACGATCGGCCGCCCCGCCGTGCCCTGCAGCGTGGTGACGCCCGAGGTGATGTTGAACGGCGCAGCCGAGTACGCCTGCAGCATCGCGCTCAGCTGAAACCCGTGCGTGATGAGCTGCCACGCGTTGCGCGCGCCGCGCATCGGTGTGTTGACACTGCCCGCGAGCACGAACATGTGGCGACGATCGTTGTCGGAACGGCCCCAGTCCTTCGACACGTCGAGCGGGTCGATCGGGCCGCTGAAGAAGAACTCGCCGACGTCGTTCATCGCTTTCGACAAGGTGTAGGTCGCCCGGTAGGAGCCCCACCGCGATGGCCGCTGGACCAGCGTGACGACGAGCCCGTGGTACGTCGAGGAACCCGCCGAGGAGTAGCGGCTGTCGTTGCCGTACTGCGCAATCGGCCGGCAGGCGTTGCTGTTGCCGGTCGGCAGGCAGGCGGGCACGTTCCTGTTGATCGCCATCAGCAGGTTGCTGCTGCGGATGTGCGAGTACCCCACGCTGACTGTGGTGAGGCGCCCGATCTGATGCTCCACCTCGATGCTCGCCTGGCGTGAGCCCGCGTGCTGCAGGCCCTGCTCCATCGTCGTCAGGTTGGCCAGGGTGACCGTGGCCACGGGCGAGGCGAGGACGACGGGAAACGCCGGTGCTGCCGCCTGGCCGGGGGACAGGCTCACGCTGACCTGGCGCAGTTGCGCGAGATCGGTCGTGTTGCCAGCCGAGAGCAGCGCGTTGGCCAGCGGCCGCAGCGGCACGCGGTCGAAGAACAGCCCCGCGTTGCCGCGCACCACGAGCGACCGCGACGCTGACGGCGTCCAGGCGAACCCGAGTCGCGGCGACACGTTGTCGGTGTCGGCGCGGATCGTCTCCAGGAACTGCAGGTCATAGCGCAGGCCGAGGTTCAGCGTCAGCGCGGACGATGCGTTCCAGGCATCCTGCAGATACACGCCGACGTTGGTGCTGCTCTGGTCCACCTCGGTCGTGCCGAACGTCTGCGTGAAGCCCGCATTGTTGTAGGTGCCGGCCAGAAACGCCGGCAGCGACGCGAACGCGTACGATCCGAGCCTGGTCCTGGGAAACACGATGCGGTCGTCGTTGCGGACAATGTCGAGCCCCGCGCGCAGCGCATGGGCGCCCCGCTGCTGCGACGCCGTCTGCGCGACCTGCCACATCCGGTTCATCCGCCCCTGCGGGCTGGACGACATCGTGCCGAACGTGGCCACGCCGGCGATGCTCACCGCCGGTCCGACCCGATCGGCAGGAAGCGCCCGGAGATCGCTGTGTGTGAACTGCGCCCGCGTTTCCACGACCGTGCGGTCACCGACCGTCAGCATGTTCGACACGGCCAGGGCATGGTCGCGGTTGTCGAGTCCCGTCGACGCCGATGGCGCGGCGAGCCCGCCGGCGCCGCGCACGTTCTCGGCGGCCACGTCGTAGAGGGCGTAGCGCACGCCGACCTGCTGACGTCCGCTGACGACATGATCGACCTTCCCGAGGACGTTCGTCGTGTCCACGGGCACGTCGTACGGCCCGGTGGTGACTGGCGCGCCGGGATAGCCGCTCGCCGCAAGATGCGCGTTGATCGTCGCGGCATTCGCCGGGGAGATCGTCACGAGCCCCGTCTGATCGAGGTCGCGGCGCTCGGCATTCCCGAAGAAGAATGTCCGGTTTCGTACGAGCGGACCTCCAAGGCTGCCGCCGTACTGCTGCTGCGACATGGGGAGCACCGTGCCCGACAAGGCATTGGCGGCGTTGAGGCGATCGTCCCGCACGTACCCGTAGACGGTCCCATGCATGTCGTTGGTGCCGCTGCGCGTGACGATGTTGACGTAGCCGCCGAGCGCCCGGCCGAACTCGGCCTGGCCGCCCGACGTGACCACCTGGACCTGTTCGACCGCATCCACGGCATACGGCATGCCGCTCAGCCCCGCTGCATCGTCGTTGGCCGACAAGCCGTCGACGATGACGCTGTTCGAGAAGTTACGCTGGCTGCCGACCGACAGGCCCACACCGGCCACCGCGGATGTCTCGGCAAACACCTGCGTGCTGTTGATGTTCGGCGGCGCAACCGACGGCGCCAGCAGGGCCACGTCGAGGAAGTGGCGGCCGTTGAGCGGAAGGCGCTGCAACTCCGCTTCGGCGACGGTCGTCGCCACCTGGCTGCGCGCCGATTCCAGCACGGGCGCCTCGATCGTCACGATGACGGACGTGGACACCCCGTCCACGGTCAGCACGATCGGCAGAGTGAAGGCGCTGCCCGCCCCCACCGTGATCGGCCGGACGTTCGCCGCGAAGCCGGGATGCGTGACCGTCAGTTCGTAGGTGCCGATGCGCAGGGGCGGGAAGCCGAAGTGCCCGTCCGCGTCGGACGCGGTCGCGCTGACGACGTCCGTGTCCAGATGACGCGCCGTCACGGCGGCCCCGGCGACGACGGCGCCGGACGGGTCCGTGATGCGCCCGCCGATGGTGGCGTCCTTCACTGTCTGTTGTCCCATCGCAAGGGACGAACTGACGAGCAGCACGCTCGTCAGCAGGAGAGTTCGAAGCAATTGCACGCTGACCTCGCACACGTCGAGACACCGCCGGGTCGCACGTCGGATTGGATGGCCCGAAGAGGCGGCGGTGACATCTGTTGCCGGGAAGGCGCACGAGCGCCTTCCATCGGTGTGGACGGAGCGGGCTACGCGCGCGGAGGTCTGCGGTCAGGCGGTCGGGTCTGCGAAAGGGGGTGTTCGCTGACGGTCAGCAGAGGCGCCGGGGTGGCGCCCTGCGCCGTGCCGGCTGGGATGTCGGGGAGAATGCCGGGGTTCCAGAAGACGGCGAACAGCGGCGGTCCTTCGCACGCCGCACCCATCGTGCACTCAGCTGTCTCGGGGGCGGTCTCGCGCCGGTTCGCTTTCGCCTCCGCGTCGCGGTGCATGGGGCACGCCGCGCCGTCGGCGCCGCGCATGGGGCAGTGTGCGGCTTTCGGTGCGGCCTGATGGCAGTCCGCATCGGCCTCGACAGGGCGGTGAGACGCACAGCAGTCACGGGGTACGAAGGCGGAGAGCGACGCCACCTGGACCAGCATCCAGGCCATCGCCCACAGCCGCACGTGCCTCCGCAGCATCGTCATGCGCACGTCAGCGTACCGCTCAGGCGTTCCGGATGGCAATCGCGATGCGCGTGATGTCGGTCGCCGCCGTGCGACGAGGCGGCAGGTGTGGCCGGCGCTCCGCTGCCCGCTGTGGCGCCCGGGACGATAGACTCCTGCGCCATGAGGACAGCCGCACTCTCCGTTGTCGCCTTGCTGGCGTTCACGATGGCTTCGCCGCTCGCCCAGGACGCCACGCCGCGCATCTGGGCCACACACGACGGCACCAAGGTGCTGCGCGACGACACCGCGCATCCGGACCGGGAGCGCAATGCGATATGGGACGGCTCGGCCGTACGCCTCGTCGCGGCGCGCAACGAAACCGTCGCATTCCAGGTGATCGTGGAAGCGAAGGCGCCCATCTCGCGGCTGTCGGCGGCGCTCGCGACGTTGGCGCACCCGGGCGGGACCGTGCTGGGCGAGCCCCACGTGGAGGTCTTCTCGCAGCACTACCTCCACGTCACTCGCCGGTCGCGGGCGTCGTGGGTCTTCCGTGACAGCGCTGCGCCAACCACGCCGATCGGCTGGGTGCCGGTGGCGCTCGTGCCGTCCGATGCCCGCGCTGGCCGCGGCGGGTTCCCGCTCGCGGTCGATGCCGGCCGCAACCAGGGGCTCTGGATCGAGATCCACGTGCCGGCTGCCGCTGCGCACGGGGTCTACCAGGGAGAGGTCGTGGTCACGCTGGACGACGCGCAACGCAGGTTGCCCGTGCACCTCGAGGTGCTAGAGGTGACGCTGCCCGACCAACCCACCCTGCCGGCGATGGTGTACTACGAGCGGGCGCAGACCGACCTCTACCACGGCCGGAACATGGACGCGGCGTACCACGCGTTCGCCCATCGCCATCGCGTGGAGTTCACGCACGCGTACACCGACGAGACCGCGATGGCTGCCCGCGCGCGCTTCGATGGCACCGCGTTCAGCCCCGCCGCGGGCTACACGGGACCTGGCGCGGCGAACGGCAACCGGATCCTGCCGCGTACGTTCTACAGTCCCGGTCAGGATTTCGCGACGCCCGAAAGCACGCGCGCGTCGTTGGCCCGCTGGGCCGCGACGCTGAACGCCCTGTCTCCGGCGCTGACGTTCGTGTATCTGCCCGACGAGCCGACGCCGGCGCAGTTCCCGCGCGTGCGCGAGGTCGGACTGCGCGTCAGGGACGCGGCGCGCCAGCTCGGATCGCCGGTGAAGACGTTCCTGACGCACGGGTACACGCCGGAACTGGCCGACGCCGTGGACATCTGGGCGGCCGTGCCGGCGCACTACGACGCCGCTCGGGCCCGCGAGGAACGCAAGGCCGGCAAGCAGGTGTGGTTCTACAACGGCGGACGGCCGTACATCGGGGCCATCGTCATCGACGCCCCGGCAACCGACTCGCGCGTCGTGGGCTGGGCCGCGTTCCGCCACGACGCGGACGGCTACTTCTACTGGCACGCCAACCATTGGCGCCACAACTCCCAGATGAAGATCGGTGACAGGAACCAGGATGTGTGGCAACAGCCCATCACGTTCGACAATCGCGCCGAAGGGAAGGAGGAGAACGGCTTCATCAACGGTGACGGCGTGCTCGTCTATCCCGGTGAAGACGTCCTGCACCCTGAGCAGGACCGCGGCCATCGCGGGCCCGTTGGCACCATCCAGTTGGCCAACCTGCGGCGTGGGCTCCAGGATCACATGCTGCTGACGATGGCGAGGGAGCGTGGACTGCAGCGCGAGGTCGCCGCCGCACTGGACGCCGTCGTGCCGCGCGTGCTGTCGGACGCAGGTGAGACCGCCGGGTTCTCCGAGGACGGCAACGAATGGGAGGCGACGCGGCAGACGCTGCTGCGGGCGATTGCAACGGCTCCGTCGCGCAGGAACTGACGCTCAACCGTGGCGCGGTCGAGTCGGCGTCACGCCGCTGTCGAGCGTGTCTTCATCGTCCCGGGCTTGCGATCGGGTCGTGCGCGAAGGCCTCGAAAAACTTGTTTGCGGGCGCTCGGAGTTAGGATATAAGGCGCGTCGAACAGCAAAATCGAGTTGCCTGGTACGCCTTCCGTGCGTTTGCTCGAGCGGACGCATTGGAAGAGGGAGAATCGCCCCGAACGACCGTCTCCGCGCGGGCAGTACCTGCGTGAAGGAGAGAGATCGTGGCCCAGATCAATTGCGACCCCTACGCCGGTGGCCATCTGTTCGCGCTGGTCAACCGGGTGACGTGCCTCTTCGACCGCGAGGACGACGTGATGAGCGCGGTGCGGGCGCTCGAAGACGACGGCGTCGCGACCGGCGACATCGACGTCTTCGTCGGCGAGGAGGGCGCACGATGCCTCGATCTCTCAGGTCGAGGACATGGCCGGGCAATCCGGTTGCTGCGGACGCTCGAGGACGCGATGACCGACCTCAGCGAGACGAACCAGCGCATCGACACCGCGCTCAGGGGGGGCGCGACGCTGTTGTGCGTGAAGCTGCACCGCCGTCCGCTCATCCGCCACGACGACCAGGGCAGGATGGACGTGGCGGTGTTCGGCAGGCAGAACGAGGAGAAGGCGCGCGCGCTGCGGGTCCTCAAGACCTTGCACGCTCACGAGATTCACTACTGGGGTCCCTGGTCGGTCGAAGACGTGCCGTCGGCGTGAGTCAGCGCGCATGGAAGCCACCGTCCGCAACCACTTGCCATCGACCTCGCCCGCAGAGGCCGGCGCGCCGCCACGCCGGGGCCCATCGGTCGACCTCGATCCCCACGGCATCGTCTCTGGCAAGGCGCCAGACAGGCAGCGCCGGCAGTTCCTGAACTACGCCTTCTACCGCGTCGACCCGGTGTTCCGACGACTTCCTGTCGAGGAGCAACGCGCGGCGGCCGCGGCCTTCATCGCCCTGGTGCGCGAGTGGGAGTCGGTCGACGAGGTGATCCTGCGCACCTATTCGCTGGTGGGGCTGCGCGCGGACGTCGACTTCATGCTCTGGCGCATCGCCTTCGACCCGCGGTGCTTCCAGGACATGGAAGCGGCGATGCGGCGTTCACGGTTGGGTGCCTACCTGTCGCAGGTCCACAACTTCCTCTCGCTGCAGCGTCGGTCACCCTACGTCAACAAGCTGAAGGGCACAGGAGAAGGCGTCGAACTGCTCGCCGGGCAGGGTACGTACCTGTTCGTGTATCCCTTCACCAAGACGCGGGAGTGGTACCGCCTTTCACCGCACGCGCGGCAGGGGATGATGGACGAGCACATTGCCGCGTCTGCCCCGTTCAAGGGCATCCACCTGAACACGAGCTACAGCTACGGCATCGACGACCAGGACTTCGTTGTCGCGTTCGACTCCGACTACCCGCAGGAGTTCGTCGACCTGGTGGGACGGCTGCGCTACACGGAGGCCAGCCTCTACACGCAGCGGGACACGCCGATGTTTGCCTGCGTCAAGGCGCCGATCGACGCGATCCTCGCGCAGCTGGCCGATATCGACGAGGGTCCCGTCGGGCAAGGCCCGACGGCTACGTAACGGGAATCTGCCGGTACGTAGCCGTCGCCCTGCCGGTACGTAGCCGTCGCCCCGTGGGCGACGGGCCCCACAAGTGAGCGCGGGGCGCCGCGCGAC
>JAEZCY010000382.1 GCA_023429845.1 Acidobacteriota bacterium | reverse complement strand
CGCGACGGCTGACGCCGTCGAGCGCCGGCCCGACATGTCCGCGCGCATCGTGCATCGCGCTCACCGTGTGGCACGCGACGCAGCCATGGCGCCGCAGCCGATCGGGGCCGTTGTCGGGGTTGCCTCCTGTCAGGATCCGCAGTTCCCTGTCCGGCACCGGCGCCTGACACGCCGCACCGAGACAGGCCACCAGGCAGCCTGCCACCACGACCCGGGTTCGGCTCCGCCTCAACGCCAGCATGGGTCCAGCACCACGCGTGGGATGGCCATGGCGAGGACGACGAGCAACGCCATGAGGTTCAGGACGACCGCGACGACCGCCACCCAGCCCATCGGCCCGCCGCGCGAAGGGCCGGCCGCAGCCTCATAGAGGCGCGCATACCGCGCCATGGCGCCGCGCGCCGGCTGTTCTCGCGCGCTGTCGAACCGTCCGGCATACCAGATGGCCGCGAGGACCCAGAGTGTCGCCATCGCCGTGGACGCGAGAGGCAGGTAGCGGGCGCTGCGCGAGCAGGCAAAGAGCGCGAGTGTGTAGCCCGCCTGCAAGTCGCCGAGCGAGGCGAGCGGCGCCGTGAGCACCGCTGCCCACACGAGCCTCGACTGCCGTGGCGTGGGCATGGGCGTCGACGCGTGCGTGGACTCGTATGCAGCCATCGTCTCGTCTCAGAGCAGTCGCGGCGCCCAGTAGATGACCAGGTAGATCGGTATCCACGAGATCACCACGAAATCCCAGTAGAAGCCGTTCTCGGCCGCGTCGAGGAAGCGCCTCGGCCCTACCGGGTGCATGTACAGCAGCACCAGCAACACCACCGAGTCGATGAGATCGGTGAGCAGGTGCACGGTGTGCAGGCCGAGCAGCACCCATACGATGGACCCGTAGGCGTTGCTGTCCCATCGCACGTGCAGCGTGCCGAACTCGAACACACGGACGACGAGGAACGCGACGGCGAACGGGATGTCGACCCACATCTCCTTGCGGAGCGCGCGCAGGTCCATCTGCTCGGCCACGTGCTTGGTCTTCCAGGCCGGCACGAGGCTCGCCAGCAGGATGACGAGATTCAGCGTGCCCCACAGCAGTCCGGGGGCGTTGGCCGACGTGGGCCACGGATCGACGCGCGTGCGCAGGTAGAAGTACGCCGCAATCGCCAGCGCGAACACGGAGCCCTCGATGGCGAGCAGGCACAGGATGGCCCATCGCTGCACGCTGCGGTGACCGAAGGTGAGCTCGGGAAGGGCCCGCACGTCCAGCGTGTGGACGGGCGGCGTCACGACTCCTCCGCGCGCTCGTTCGGCCACGCCCAGGCGATCGCCGTCGCCGTGGCGATGACGCCCCAGATCACCACTCCCCACGGCGTGAACAGCGTCGTCACGAACATGACGGCGATGGCCATCGCGGTTGCGAACGGCCAGATCGAGTTGCCGGGTTGGTGGTCGCGGTGATCGGGCACTGCGTCCACGGGCCGGGTGATCAGCACCTCGCGCAGATCGCTCCGCAGGCCCGTGATGCGGGTCTCGCCCGCATCAGGCTCCCAGAGGCCGTGCCGGCCGGTGACGACGAGGGGATGCTGGAAGTTGTACGGCGCCGGCGGCGACGAGGTGGCCCACTCGAGCGACTCGCCTCCCCACGGATCGTCGCCGGCGGCAGGCGCATGGCGGAGGCTGCGCAGCACGTTGAACGCGAACACCAGGATGGCGGCGCCCATGATGGCGGCGCCGATGCTCGCCGTCATGTTCAGCGAGCCCCACTCGCGGTCGGCCAGGTAGGTGTAGACACGCCGCGGCATGCCGTCGAGACCCAGCTGGTGCATCGGGAAGAAGGTCAGGTTGAACCCGACGAAGAGCAATGCGCAGGAAATCTTCGCGAGAGGCTCCGAGAGCATCCGCCCGGTCATCTTCGGGTACCAGTAGTGCAGCCCGCCCATCAGCGGAAACACGGCGCCACCGATCAACACGTAATGGAAATGCGCCACCACGAAGTACGAGTCGTGCACCTGCAGGTTGAGCGGCACGGAGGCGAGCATCACGCCCGTCAGGCCGCCGAGCACGAATATGACGATGAACCCGATCACGAACAAGAGCGGGCTGTCGAAACGGGGCCGGCCCGTCCAGATGGTCGCGATCCAGCAGAAGATCTGCACGCCGCTCGGCAACGCAATCAGCATGCTGGCCGCCGTGAAGAAGCTCTGTCCCATGACCGGCAGCGGCGTGGCGAACATGTGGTGCACCCACAGGCCGAACCCGATGAAGCCCGTGGCCACCAGCGAGAGCACCATCGCCGTATAGCCGACGATCGGCCGCTGGCAGAACGTGGCGACGATCGACGAGACGATGCCGAGCGCCGGGATGAAGATGATGTAGACCTCGGGATGCCCGAAGAACCAGAACAGGTGCTGCCAGAGCAGCGGGTCGCCGCCCTCGGCCTGGTTGAAGAACTGCGTGCCGACGAGCCGATCCGTCGCCAGGAACAGGCTGGCGGTCATCACGGCAGGCATCGCGAAGATCACCATTGCCGACTGCACCAGCAGCGCCCAGACGAACAGCGGGATCCGCTCGATCGACATGCCCGGCGCGCGATGGGTCATCACCGTGGCAATGATCTGTGTGGCCACCGTCAGCGACGCCAGCTCGGTGAAGTTCACCAGCTGCGCCCAGACGTCCACGCGCTTGCCCGGCGAGAAGTCGGGGCCGGAGAGCGGAACGTAGGCGAACCAGCCGGTATCGGGCCCGATGTTCAGCGCAAACGCCGCGTAGAGCATCACGCCGCCGAGCATGAAGCTGAAGTACCCGAACGTGCCCAGCCGCGGGAAGGCAATGCCTCGCGCCCCGACCATCATCGGCACGAGATACACGCCCAGCCCCTGCATCACGGGCACCGCGAAGAGGAACATCATCGTGGTGCCGTGCATGGTGAAGATCTGGTTGTAGAGGTCGGGGCCGATCAGCTGCTGGTCCGGGCGCGCCAGCTGTGCGCGCATCGCCAGCGCCAGCAGCCCGGCGAGCGAGAAGAACACCATCGCGGTGACGACGATGCGCCTCCCGATCACGTGATGGTTGGCCACCGTCAGCCAGGCCCAGAGCCCGCGGCCCGTGTTCCACGTACGCTCGAGTCGCTGCTGTTCCTCGCGCCAGCCCTCGACGTCGGCGGTCGCGCGTATCGGGCGTGACGCGCGCGTCACCTCGATCACCGCAGGCCCTCCAGATACGCGACGAGCGCGTGCATGTCGTCGCTGGTCATGAGCGTCGGCGGCATGCGGGCGCCCGGCTTCATGTGTTGCGGGTCGCTGATCCACGCGGCGAGGAACCCGCGGCGGTTCGGGTAGGTGGCGCCGGCGATGCGTTCGCGGGACGCCAGGTGCGTCAGGTCCGGGCCGAGACGTCCGCCGGCGGCGGTGCCCCGCACCGCGTGACACAACGCACACCCCTTCTCCTGGAACACGGCCTGCCCACGCAGCGCCTCGCCCTCGGCCGGCAACGACCCTGCCGTACGCTGCGCGGCGACCCAGGCGTCGAACTCGGCCTGCGGGTGCGCGACGACGGTGAGTGCCATCCGCGCGTGCTGATGTCCGCAGAACTCGGCGCACTGCCCCTCGAAGACACCCGCGCGGTCGGCTTGCAGCCAGAACTCGGTCGCGTAGCCGGGGATCAGGTCCTTCTTGCCGTGCAGCTGCGGCACCCAGAAGCTGTGCATGACGTCGGTGGAGGTGAGTTTCAAGCGAATCGCCCGTCCGACCGGGATGTGGATCTCGTTGGCCGTACGCACGCGTTGCGACGGCACGGGATCGTCGTACTCGACGTCCCACCACCACTGGTGCCCGCGCACGGCGATCGTGATCGGATCAGCCGCCGTGAAGGCGACGACGCGGCCGCCGGCCATCGTGCTTGCCACAAGCAGCCCGATCAGCGTCATCAGCGTGACGGCCGCGGCGACGGCGACGACAGCCGCCACCCGAGTGGACGTCCCAGCCGCGGGACCGACCTCGGGCTCCCGGCGCCGCAGCATGGCGACACCGAGCGTCAACAGCACGAGCACGTACACCACGCACGTGACGCCGAAGAACAGCCACCAGAGCTGCTCCAGCGCGTCGGCCTGCGGCCCGGCCGTGTCCCAGGCCCGCGGAGTGCGCAACGCACACCCGGCAGAGGACGCAGCCAGTAGCCACCCGAGCCGCTGCCGCCACCCGTGCCCGCGATGCATCATGGCGGGCTCCCGGCAAGCACGGGTGGCTGCTGCTCGGGCAGCGACTGCTCCTGCTGCCGCACCTGCATGTGGTCGGAACGCCCACTGGCGGCGTCCTTCGGGACGAGCCCGCCCAGCGAGCGCACGTAAGCCGCGAGTTGCCAGACCTGCTGCTCCCGCAGCACGCCGGCGAACCGCGGCATGCCGTTCGGCCGGCCCTCGACGATCGTCTGGTAGATGTTGGCCGGCTCGCTGCCGTAGATCCACTTGCCGTCCATGAGCGCGGGGCCGCTGCCACCACCGCCGTGTCCGTGGCACCCCGTGCAGTTGAACGCCGAGAACAGGCGCTTGCCCTCGCTGATGGCCCAGCCGTTCTCGAGGTACGGGCTCCTCCGTCCGGGCTGCATGGGCAGTCCACCGGCGGCGACGTCGCTGATGCCGATGCCCTCTGCGGTTGCCCCTGCGGGCGGACCTTCCTCGAAGCGACGCTGTTCGCGTTCGCACCCGCCGACGCACGTCAGCACCACGATGCCGGTCACGACGAACGTACGAGAGATGACGCTCATGGCAGGCCGAAGACGTAGAGCATCCCGCCGCGGGTCGTGTGCTGCGGCAGGTCCCCCATGGCACCGACGAAGCCGTTGGCGGCCGAGGCATCCCGCGGATCCAGTTCGTTGGTGACGATGGCGCCCGGCCAGCCGCCGACGCCCGCCATGATGGCCACATACTGGCGACCATCAGGACCGCGGTACGTCATCGGCTGCCCGACGATGCCGCTGCCGGTCTTGAACTGCCACAGCAGCGCGCCGGTCGTGGCGTCGAGCGCCTTGAACCAGCCATCCATCGTGCCGTAGAACACGACGTCTCCGGCTGTCACGAGCGCGCCGCTCCACACCGGAAAGCGTTCCTTGACGCTCCAGCGTCGCGAGGCATGCACCGGGTCCCACGCGGTGAACTCGCCCCGGTGGCCGCCCGGGCCGGCAAACATCCGCACGTTGGCCCCGACGTACGGCGTGCCGGCGATGTAGCTGGCCTCGACTCCCTCGAAGTCCATGCACAGGTTGTTGTGCGGCAGGTAGATCAGGCCAGTGCGCGGCGAGAATGCCGCGGGCTGCCAGTCCTTGGCGCCGGGCGCGGCCGGACAGATGTCGCGCACCACGGAGCCCATCACGGGCGCCTTTTCCTTCACGTGCGTCGGCCGGCCCGTCTTCAGATTCACCTCCGTGACGCTGTTGGTGTACGCGTACGGCGCGGCCGTGATCACCTGGCCGGTCGCGCGATCGATCACGTACATGTAGCCGTTGCGCTCGGGATGCACCAGGACCTTGCGTGTCGCGCTGCCGACGGGCAGGTCGAGCAGGATGTTCTCGTTGATGCCGTCCCAGTCGTACAGGTCGTGCGGGTTGAACTGGTAGAACCAACGCGCCTGGCCGGTGTCGGGGTCCCGCGCGAACACGCCGGCGGTCCACTTGTTGTCGCCGGGGCGCATCTCCGGGTTCCAGGGCCCGGGGTTCCCGGTGCCGTAGTAGATCAGGTCGAGCTCGGCGTCGTACGACACGAAGCCCCACACGGTGCCGCCACCCTGACGCCACGCCTCGCTCGGCCACGTGTGCACCCCGAGGTCCGGGCCGCGGTCATGTTCGTAGTACGGCTTGAAGTCCGAGCCTATCAACACGTCGCTGTCGGGGCCGGTGCTGTACGCGCGCCAGGCAATGGCGCCCGTCGCTGCGTCGAGCGCGGTGATCCAGCCGCGCACGCCGTACTCTCCCCCGCTGTTGCCGACGATCACTTTCCCCTTCACCACGAGGGGCGCCATCGTCATGGTCTCGCTGCGATTGATGTCGCCGAGTTTCGTCTTCCACACCTCGCGTCCGGTCTCGGCGTCCACGGCCACCGTGTGGCTGTCGAGCGTGTTGAAGAAGACGCGGCCGTCAGCGTACGCAGCGCCGCGATTGACCACGTCGCAACACGCTACGCCCTTCGCCGACGCGGACGGGAGCGGGTCGTAACGCCATTTCATTGGCGCGCCGGCTTGCGAAAGGTCGAGTGCGAACAGCGTGTTCGGGTACGGCGTGACGACGTACATCGTGCTGCCGACGACGAGCGGCGGCGCCTCGTGGCCATGCAGCACACCCGTCGAGAAGCTCCACTTGATGCCGAGCTGCGCGACCGTTTCGCGCGTGATGTCGGCCAGGGGCGAATACCGCGTGTTGGCGTAGTCGAGCGAGGCGCGCGTCCATTCACCCGGCGCCGACACGCCCGTGGCGGCAGGGATGGCGGGTGCGCCGGCGCCTTCGATGCGCGCTTCCGCCGTCGCCCGGGACGATGCGGGCGCGTCTTGCCGACACCCAACCACTCCAACGAGAAGGAGCAGTCCGATGAGGGGCGCCGACCGACGGCACATCAT
>JAEZCY010000269.1 GCA_023429845.1 Acidobacteriota bacterium | reverse complement strand
CCGCGTGTCGCCCTGCACGACGGCGTCGTCGCGCAGGACGACACCGCGCACGAAGTTCCCCTCGATGGCCCCGATCTCGAGCCGGCCCTCGATCGCGTTTGCGGCCTGCCGGATCGCGAGTCGTCGGACGCGCTCACGGAACCACGCCGTCTGCGACACCACCGCGACGACTACCGTGAGGCCGACGAGCAGGACCGCCAGGATGGCCAGCGCGCGCAGCGAGCGTCGTCCCCAAGCCATGGTCAGAACGCCTGTCCGATGCTGAAATGGATGCGCCAGCGCCGGCGTTCGGGCTCGCCGTCGATGATCAGATCGGCGATGGGCGTGACCTGATAGCCGAAGTCGATGCGAATCGGACCGATCGGCGTCCTGTAGCGCAGTCCCGGCCCGACGGCCACGCGCAGGTCATCGAGGTTGATGTCCAGCGTGTCGTACCAGACGTTGCCCGCGTCCACGAACATCACCGCCGAAAGCTGGCCGAAGGCGGGAATCCGGACTTCACCCGAGGACTCGAACATCGAGTGGCCGCCAATCGGGTTGCCCTGCACCGTGAGCGGCGCCACCTCGAACCGTCCCCAGCCGCGCAGGCTGCTCGACCCGCCGAGGAAGTACCGCTTGAAGAACGGCACGTTGCGCGCGAGTACGCCCGGCGCATCGATCGTGCCGACGCGTGCGAGTCCCGCGAACACCACATTGCCGATAGTCTGGTACTTGCGCGCCTCGGCGGTGTACTCGCGGTAGTTCCAGTCGCCGGGCAGCCACTGGCCGGCCTGTTCCATGTGTACCTGCAGCAGGTAGCCGCTGCGCGCGTCGAGCAGGTTCGGCGTGGTGTTGTGCTGCGCGTCGAACGACATCGCCACGAGGCGGCCCCGGCCCTCCCCCGTCAATGGGTTGAGTCCCAGTGCGATGAGTTCGTCATAGAAGGACGGGTCCTCGAGCGCCGCTTGAGCCACGCGGTACTCCTCCCACTCATGCACGAGAGTCGCCGAGGCCGTCGTCAGCGACTGTCGACGCTGCACGGGGTCGCTGCGTTCGTACTGCCTCGCAAACGTCATGCGTCCGCCATGCGTCGTCTGCTGGTACACCGGCTCGTTTGCGTACCAGTACTGCCCGCCCACGCTGAACGACACGGCGCGCCGGAACAAGGACGGTTCCTCGAAGTTCGCCCGGACGCCGCGGTCGAGTGACGACCATCGCAGCGTCGTCTGGGCCGTGCGCGCACCGCCGAAGAAGTTCAGGTGCCGGACGGATGCCGTTATACGGGCCTTCTCCTCGCTGCCGTACCCCGGCGTGATCGAGAGCCGTCTCGGCTTGGCCTGCGTCAGCACGATGTCCACCGGCACCGGGTCGCCGGGCGGTCCGGTGGGCTCCGCGTTCACCGTCACGAACTGGAAGATCTCGCGGCTGTACAGCCGTCGCTGACTCTCCGCTATCCGGCTGATGCGGAACTGCTGCCCTTCCTTCATGGTGAGCAGCGACTTCACACGGCCGTCGCTGACGCCGTCATTGCCCCGCACCGTGATCTGACCGAAGGTCGCCTGAGGGCCTGGCTCCGCGATGATGTGCAGCGCTACACGCCCTGGCTCGCTGCCCTCCGATTCGAGCACGCTCACGTCTGCATAGGCGTATCCCCGCTCCTGCAGCACGCCCAGGGTGGCGTTGCGCGTGTTGCGGACGTCACCCTGCAGGCGTCGCTGCCCGGCCGCGAGGCTGACGCGACGCTGAACGGCCGCCTCGTCGTCCTCGCCGAGCACGTCGAAACCGTACGTATGGACGCTGTCGATGACGACCGGCGCTCCCTGGTCCACGTGCACCGTCAGGTCCACCGCCTTGTCTTCGTCGTCCTTGACGATGTCCACGGACGTGACGCGAGCCCGCGGCCATCCATGGTCGGAGAGGAAGGCGATGATGCGATAGAGATCGGCCTGGAACTGGCGGGCGTTGAAGAAGCGGTCCTCGCCGAGGAACGGCAGCAGGCCGCCACTCTCGCGCGTGGCGAGGACGTCGGTGATCTGCTTGACGTCCAGACCTGACACACCCTGTATCTCGAAGCTACGCACCTTCAGCCGTGCGTCGTCCTCTTGTGCCGCGATGGGAGCGACGAGGAGCATCGTCGCAAGTACGGCTCCCGACATGACGCGGGCGAGGGCTGCTGCGGTCACGCGATCCATGTTGCACGTGAGGCGTCGCCGGAACAACGTGAGCCGCAGGAAACCGAAAGGGCGTCCTCACGGACGCCCTCTCGATTTCCGATCCGACGACGTTGAGGCCGCTACTCTGCGGCTCCACCTTCAGGCAGCCGACCCCGGCCGCCACGGCTCGCACGTCCGCCCTTGCGACCTGCGGCCCGCGCCTCCTCCGACGTCCACTCGTGCGCCGTCCCTTTCATGTGCGCCGCACGCCCGCCCTTGCTGGCGATCTCGCGCTGCTTTTCCGGGGACATCGACGCGAAGCCACGACGCTCCTTGCGGCGCGTCTCGCCCTGCTCGGGGGTGTTGTTTTCGTTGTTCACGGTAAAGCCTCCCTCGACGACCATGACCCCGCGGAATTCCCGCGCGACACGTGTCGATAGTCGCCCTCACCTCTACAACAACCGTGCCACGCAGCCATGGCTTGCGCTTCCTGCTCCCAGCCTGAACTCGCGCACTATCAAAGGTTAGCAGCGACGCCGGTGACGCCACCTGATCCGTGAATGAAAACCCAACAGTAAACGTTACACAGCCGTTTTCTTTTGCTCGGGGCGTCCTCCGGGGACGAGCAGGGCAGACGCCAGCGCGACCCCCGAGACCACCGCGCCCAGCACGAACGCGCGGTGCAGTCCCGTAGCGAGTGCTGCCGGCGTACTGCCCCCGACCGGAATCGCGGCCGCGACGACGGCGCCCATGACCGCCACACCGATGGCGCCGCCGATGCTTCGCGTGAACTGTGCGAGCGACGTCGCAACGCCAAGCTGCTCGCGCAACACGGCGCTCTGCACCGCCAGCAGCAGCGACAGCATCGTCATGCCCATGCCGATGCCCATCAAGCCGAGATCCACGTGCATCCGCCACAGCGGCGTCGCTGGCGCCAGCGTGGCCAGGCCCACGAAGCCGACCGTGACGCACGTCAGGCCCGCGATGATGAAGGGACGGAACCCGACGCGCGGCAGCAGCCGGCCGGTGACGATCGACATGCAGACCCAGCCGAGCAGCAAGGGCGTCAGCACCGCCCCGGCCTCCCGCGCGGAACGCCCCAGCGCCGCCTGCACGTAGAGCGGCACGAAGGCCAGCACGCCGAACATGGCAATGCCGAGCAGCGTGCCGCTGAAGGTTGTGGTCGCCACCATCCGGTTCGCGAGGAGCGACAGCGGCAGGATGGGCTGTGCGGTCCGCCGCTCCATCGCCACGAACGCCAGGCCAAGCAGGACGGCCGCCACGTACAGAGCCTGGACGACGCGAGGCGGCAGTGTCGCTTCCGAAACACCTGTCTGGTTCAACGCCAGCATCAGCGCGGTCACCGCCGACATCAGGAGGCCCGCTCCCAGGTAGTCGACCACGGCTCGCTGGGTCGGCAGGCGATCGACGAGGAAACGCCCGACCAGGAACGCGGCGACCGCACCGAATGGAAGGTTCATGAAGAAGATCCATCGCCACGAGGCACTCTCGGTGAGCACCGCGCCGAGCAGCGGTCCCGCGATGGAGGCGATGCCCCAGACTCCGGCAAAGAGCGCTTGCGCCCGGGCGCGCTCCTCGAGCGTGAACATGTCGCCGAGAATGACCATCCCGAGCGGCAGCAACCCGCCCGCCCCGACCCCCTGCAAGGCACGGAAGAGGATCAGCTGCGTCATGGACGAGGCCATGCCGCACAGCACGGACCCGAGGAGGAACAAGCCGATGGCGATCATGTAGGGCGGACGGCGGCCGTACACGTCGGAGAGCCGGCCCCACACGGGCGTCGTCACCGTGGAGGTCAGCATGTAGCCGGAGAACACCCAACTGTAGTGCGCCAGCCCTCCGAACTGCTCCACCACGGTCGGCATCGCCGTCGCGACGATGGTGGCTTCGATGGCGGCGAGGAAGCTGCCGCCGAGCACGCCGAGGGTGACCAGGAGGCGAGGCGACGAGCGGACACGGTGAAGAACGGACATCACTGGCTCTGGTACGATCCGCCGATGCGAATGGTGCACTGCGTGAAACTGGGACGGGAACTGCCGGGGCTGGAGGAGGCGCCGTGGCCAGGGCCGCTCGGACAGCGTATCTACGAAACAGTCTCACAGGAAGCCTGGGAGATGTGGGAAGAGCGGATGAAGATGATCCTCAACGAGTACAGGCTGATGCCCTGGCAGAAGGAAGCCCAGGACCTCGTGGCCAAGCACATGGAGGATTACTTCTTCGGCGAGAACGCCGCGCTGCCTCCCGGTTACACGCCTACGCCGTCCACGTAGGCGGCACCCCGTCGGCCACGAGTCGCAGGCGCGCCGACGCGTCCCGCAGCGTGGCCACCACATCGGCGGGTTGCGCTCCCTGCGCAAAGACGGCCACCGGGCACCGGGCGGCTTCCTCCACCAACTCCATACTCCCGCCCGACGCCGGCCTCACCTCGACGGCAGTCACCCAGGGCATCTCGCGCACCTCGTCCAGGCCCTGGACCTCACGCAGCCGGCCGGAGGCGGGCGCCTCGACCCGCAACACGCCGCTGGCGACGGCCTGATGACCGTAGCGATCGAGTGGACGCCCCAGCGCGTGCGCGAGCAGCGCGTCCTCCAAGGCGCACGGCGTCCGGTCGGGTGCCACGACCGGAATGGCACGCGCAACGAGGTGGTCGGAGGCGCGGGGAACGACCTCGAGCACGACGATGGCGTCTTCGTCCACCCGGCATGTCGCGTGGAGCGGACCGTGGTGAAGGCCGAGCGCCAGCGCGGCGCGAGCAACGTGTCCCGCCACCACGCGCTGTCGGGCCGGCGCCAGCCGCGCAGGCGTGACGAAGATCGCGTCCTCACGCAGCGGATCGGCGCGCACGTCGGGCTTCTCGAAGAGGGCGAACACCCGCAGCGCCCCATGCTCGAGCACGCCGGCCAGCTCGAACTCACGCCCCGGCACGTACGCCTCGACCAGCACCGCCGCTCCGTCGGCTGCCTGAGCGGTCGCCCTGGGATGCTGGCCGACGGCGCCGGCGATGCGATCGCGGGCCTCGAGCAGTTCCGTAAGCGAGTGCACACGGGTCGTCCGACCGCCGCGCGAGGGCGAGACGGGCGAGATCACCGCGGGGAAGCGCACGCGCGTGAGTCGATCGAGTCCCTCGTCGCCGTGGAGCGGCAGGCTCACGAACGAGGGAACGGGCAGCCCCGCCGCGAGCAGCCGACCGCGTGTCAGCAGCTTGTCGGTGGCTGCCGCGACGGCGTCGGGCGTGTGCGAGGGGAATCCGAAGGCGAGCGCCAGGTGCGCCGCCAGCCACGCCGGACGGTTACCGACCGCCAGTACGGCCGCGGGGCGCTCGCCCTGCAGCGCCGCCAGCACCGGCGGCACGTGCGACGCGTCTTGGTCGAACGTCGCGGCAATCGCGCCATCGCGCCAGGGGTCGGTGAGCGCCTGAGATCGATCGGACACGATGCGCACCGTCATGCCCGCGCGGCGGCAGGCGTCGTCGAAGGCGCGCGCCTGGGCATCGATCGTGGTGGTGCAAAGCAGGGCGAATGGCATGTGGAGCGACGCCACGGTTCTACCACACCGCCCGTCGCAGTTCGCACGTTCGGTACGTAGCCGTCGGGCCTTGCCCGACGGTCGCCATCCCGGGCGGCGTTCGGCGGTACAATTCCGAGGTTTTGGCTGACGCGACCACGAGCACCATGGGAGCAGGCGAGACCCGCGTGCTCGTCACCGGCGGTGCCGGCTTCCTCGGCATCAACCTGCTGCGCTACCTGCACGCCCGCGGCTACGCATTGACGTCGCTCGACATCGCGCCGTTCGGCTACCCGGACATGGAGCCGCACGTCCGCGTGCTCCAGGGCGACATTCGCGACCGTCGCGACGTGGACCGGGCGCTCGAGGGCGCGACCCATGTGGTCCACTGCGCCGCAGCCCTGCCCCTCTACCCGCCCGACGACATCCACACCACCGACGTCGTCGGCACGCGGATCATGCTCGACGCGTCGCGCACGGCCGGGATCGCGCGCTTCGTCCACATCTCGTCGACGGCGGTCTACGGCATTCCCGATCATCATCCGCTGAAGGAGGACGACCGGCTGGAGGGCGTCGGGCCCTACGGCATCGCCAAGGTCCAAGCCGAGCGCTTGGCCGACGAGTTCCGGCGAGCAGGCATGGTGGTGCCCGTGCTGCGTCCGAAGTCGTTCATCGGTCCGGAGCGCCTGGGCGTCTTCGCGCTGCTGTACGACTGGGCGCTCGACGCGCGGAACTTCCCGATGATCGGCAATGGCCGCAATCGCTACCAGTTGCTCGACGTCGAGGATCTGTGCGAGGCGATCGCGCTGTGCCTCACCCTCCCCGACGAGCGCGTGAACGACACGTTCAACATCGGGGCCGGCGAATTCCTCACGATGCGCGAGGACTACCAGGCCGTGCTCGATCGCGCCGGTCACGGCAAGCGCATCGTCGGCTTTCCCGCCGCCCCCGCCATCTGGAGCCTGCGGCTGCTCGACGCGCTCGGCGTGTCGCCGCTCTACAAGTGGGTCTACGAGACCGCGTCGAAGGACTCCTTCGTGTCGATTGACAAGGCCGCGCGTCAACTCGGGTTTGCCCCGAGATTCTCCAATCGCGACGCGCTCCTCCGCAATTTCGAGTGGTACATCGCGCACAAGGACGCCTTTGCGTCGGCGTCGGGCATCTCGCATCGCGTGCCGTGGAAGCAGGGCGCGATCGGGCTGCTGAAGAAGTTCTTCTGAGTCACGGTTCGCGTGCGAGCGGGAGGCTGTACGCTGTAGGCTGCGGCCTGCACACCCGTCGGCTGCGTGCCGTCATACGTGTGGAGGATTCATGCCGAGATTGACCGTCGAGGGAGTGGGTACGTTCGACGTGCCCGAGGGACAACGCCTGGTGCTGGCGATCGAGCAGCAGGGCGTGGACATCCTGCATGCGTGCGGCGGCAACGCGCGCTGCACGACCTGCCGCGTGGAGTTCCTCGAGGGCGAACCGGCCGCGATGACGCGAGCCGAGCGGGACAAGCTCGCCGAGCGCGGACTCACGGGCGTCCGCCTCTCGTGCCAGATCCTGTGCGATCACGACATGACCGTGCGCGCCATCAGCCGGCTCGAGGGGTCCGGACGCGACAACCCCGGTGGCCCCCCCGATCCCGCCATTCAGCCACCGCCCGAGTGGATCTAGCGTCGGCGCGCGGCCCGCGCGCCTCGCAAGCACGCCAGGCAGCGGGCTGCCGGAACGTGCCGGACGGGAAGCAGGGGTGCCGGTTTGCTGACGAAGGTGTCGGTGCGCCAACGCTTTCCCGCCGGCTGCCTCCGGCGAACGCCTGTGGATCGCGGCTATTTCGTCGCATTCTCATGCATCCGACGAGGCACGATCGCTGCACGACAGGGAGGGGATGACCAGCCGCTCCATCCGTCAGAAGCTGATCCTGGTCAGCATGAGCACGACGGCAGCCGCGCTGCTGCTGGCGTGCGCTCTGTTCGTCGTCTACGACTACGCCACCTTCCGGGATTCCGATCTCGCGGGCCTCGACACCCTCGCGACGACGGTTGGAGGTGGCGCAGCGGCGGCGCTGAGCTTCGGTGACGTGGCCGTCGCGCAGGAGGCGCTCGACACGCTTGCCGGGCACGCCAACGTGCGCTCGGCCCGCGTCTACACGCTCGACGGCGAGATCTTCGCCTCCTATGTCCGCGACGGCGCCGCCGCGTCGGCCGACGTGTCCTTCAACGCGCCCGACCGCGCGGTCGAGTGGTCGAGCCTCCGCATCACCCAGCCCGTGAACCTCGTGGGCGAGCGCATCGGCACCATCGTGCTGGAAGCGTCGCGCGACGCGCAGCACGCGCGCATGAAGCGCTTCGCCGTGATCGCCGGCGCGATCATCCTCGTCTCGTGGGCCGCGGCGTTCCTGCTGACATCGCGGCTGCACGGGCTCGTCGCCGGGCCGGTGCTCACGCTTGCCGAAGCGGCCGGGCGGGTATCGCGTGACCGGGACTACGGCGTGCGCGTCGCACGCACCAGCAACGACGAGGTGGGCGTCCTGGTGACGAGCTTCAACGAGATGCTCGCGCAGATTCAGCGACAGGACGACGAACTGCGCGAACACTACGCGACTCTCGAGGCGCAGGTGGCGGCCCGCACCGCCGAACTGACCGCGACCAACCTCGACCTCGCGCGGTCGCGCGACCGAGCGGAACAGGCCAACCGCGCCAAGAGCGAGTTCCTCGCCAACATGAGTCACGAGATCCGCACGCCGATGAACGGCGTGATCGGGATGATCGACCTGACGCTGGACTCATCGCTGCCGGCGGCCCAGCGCGAACAGCTGGAGGTCGCGCGCACCTCGGCCGAAGCGCTGCTCACCATCGTCAACGACGTGCTGGACCTGTCCAAGATCGAGGCCGGGCGCCTCGACCTCGACGAGACCGCGTTCACGTTGAGCGAGACCGTCGAGGACGCCGTGCGCGCGGCGAGCGTCGGCGCGCAGGCGAAGGGTCTCGCCCTGTCGTGCCGCGTGGACGACGACGGCGTGCACGAGGTCGTCGCCGACCGCGGCCGCCTGCGTCAGGTGATCATCAACCTGGTCGGCAACGCCGTGAAGTTCACGCACGAGGGACGCGTCGAAGTGCTGGTGCGCCTCGAGCGCGGCGAATCAGGCGGGGCCGTGCTGCACGGCAGCGTGCGCGACACCGGCATCGGCATCGCGCGCGAGAAGCAGGCGCTGATCTTCGAGGCGTTCTCGCAGGCCGACGGCTCCACGACGCGGCGCTACGGCGGCACCGGACTCGGCCTGACCATCAGCGCGCGCCTGCTCGCCCTCATGGACGGCGAACTGCGCGTCGAGAGCACCGAAGGCCACGGCAGCAGTTTCCATTTCACCGCACGGGTCGGCATCCGCGGAGCCGCGGCGCCGGCGCCGGTGACGCGCCAGGCGACGCCACCGCCGGTCGCAGAGTGCCGGACGCTGCGGGTCCTGCTCGTCGAGGACAACCCGGTCAACCAACTCGTCGCGCGAGGGTTCCTGGTCAAGGCCGGCCATCACGTGCAGGTGGCAGCAAACGGCCGCG
>JAEZCY010000256.1 GCA_023429845.1 Acidobacteriota bacterium | reverse complement strand
CTGGCGGTACGCGGGCTGACGGGGGGGAAAGCCCCCACGGCTACGTACCTGCACAGCTCTTTCGTTGTCCTGCGAGTACGTAGCCGTCGCCGCTTCGGCGACGGGAGCGCGTCAGACGGGACGCGTTGCCTGCTCGAGCAGGTGCACCACCGAGCGGTACGGCCGTCCCGTCGCCGCGCTCAGCGCCACTTCGCACATGCGGTTGGCAGAGACGTGGTCGTCACAGGCCGCGGCGCGCACGTCGGCCGCTTCGGCGCGTGTGGCAGAGGCAGGCAGTTCCGGGAACAGGAAGCCGCGATCACCGGCGAAGCCGCAGCAGGCCGCGTGCGCCGGCACCACCACCCGCTCGGCACAGGCGGCCGCCAGCGCGGTGAGGTCGTCGGTGAGCGCCATGTGGACGAGCGAGCACGTCGGATGCACCGCCACGGATTCGGAGCGGCTCGACACCGAGAGGTGCGGCAACAAGTCGCGGTTGGCGAACTCGACGGCATCGAGGATGCGCAGGCCGCCAAGCTTGTCGCGGTTGGCCGCGGTAAGCACGTCGGCACATGCCCGGAGACCGTGCGTGCACGAGTTGGCGTCCATGACGATTGGCAGCCGGCCCTGATCCGACCAGGTCCAGCAGCGCTCGACCGCGGCGTTGGCCGCGGCACGGTGCCCGCTGACGAGCCCCTTGGACGCGAACGCCGTGCCGCAGCAGGTGCCGCTCACGTCGTCCGGGATCCACACCGGTGCTCCGGCGCGAGACGCGACCGCGACCAGTGCCTGCTGAAGGGACAACCCGTTCTGCTCTCCCTGCGCCGCCCCGAACACGCGCGACACGCAGGCTGGCAGGTAGACGGCGGCTGCGCCGTCGCGCGACGTGGCTGGCAGCGGCGGCGTCGGCCGGGGCATCTCCCGCGTCCAGAGCGGAACCTGCGGACCGGCCACTCGCCGGATCGCCTGCGTCACCCTGGTCACGGCGCCAGTCCCGAGCACGCGCGCGGCGAGATGGCCAGCCGAGAGACCGACGCGGAGCAGGCGCTCGACGGGAGCGAGGTGCGCGGCGACACGCGCACCGATCAGGTCGGCCCGCGGCGACTGCCGCTCCGCGCGGAACTGCTTCACGAGCCTGCCCGTGTCGATCCCGACGGGGCACGCCGTCGCGCACATCCCATCGGCGGCGCAGGTGTCGAGCCCCATGTAGGCGTAGTCGCGCCACAGCGCGTCCACGGCCGCGGGCGAGGCGCCCGCCAGTTCCTGCCGCGCCATCTCGCGTCGCACCAGGATGCGTTGCCTCGGCGTGAGCGTCAGGTCGCGCGAGGGGCACACCCGCTCGCAGAACCCGCACTCGACACACATGTCGATCTCGTCCTCGACGGTCGGCAGCGTCTTCAGGTCGGTGAGGTGCGCACGCGGGTCGGCATTGAGGATGACGCCGGGATTCAGGATGCCGGACGGATCGGCGAGCGCCTTCAGCCGGTGCATGATCCCGAGCGCCTCGCCGCCCCACTCGGTCTCGACGAACGGCGCCATGTTGCGTCCCGTGCCGTGCTCGGCCTTGAGTGCGCCGTCGTACCGACCCACGACCAGGGCCACCACGTCGGCCATGAAGCGCGCGTACTTGTCGATTGCCGCGTCGTCGTTGAACGACTGCGTGATCACGAAGTGCAGGTTCCCGTCGCCCGCGTGCCCGAAGATGATGGCCTCGGGGTACCCGTGCTGCACGAACAGGCGCTGCAGGTCCACGACGGCTTCGCCGAGACGGTCCACCGGGACGGCGACGTCTTCGATGATCACGGTCGTTCCACTGCGGCGAACGGCTCCCACCGACGGGTACATCCCGGCGCGCACGCGCCAGAGCCGGGCGATGTGACGCGGGTCGTCGGTGAACGTCGCCGGGTGCAGCAGAGCAAACCCGGGCAGCAGCGGCGCCACCGCGGCGGCGTGGCCGGCCAGCGCCTCGGGGCTCGCCGCCTGGAACTCCACCAGCAGGCCGGCAGCGGCGTCAGGCAGATCCAGCAATTGCGGTGGCACGCCCGGCTGCGTCTCGACGGCACGCAGGGACGCACGGTCCGCGAGTTCGAGCGCCTTTGCACCAGCGGCGCGCAGCGGCGCGATGGCGGCACACGCCGAATGGATCGTCTCGAACAACAGCAGGCCCGTCCACTTGTGCGGGAGTTCGGGAACGGTGCGCAGCACCGCTTCCGCGATGAACGCGAGGGTGCCTTCCGATCCGACGAGCAGGTGCTGGAAGATGTCCACCGCGCGGTCGTGATCCACGAACGCGTTGAGGCCGTAGCCCGTCGTGTTCTTCATCCGGTACTTGGCGCGGATGCGCGTCAGCAGCGGGATGTTCGCCTCGATCTCGCGCTTCAGCGCCAGGATGCCTGCCGCGAGTTCCGGCTCCCGGGCCTGGAACTGGGCGTCAGCGTCGGCGTCGGCCGTGTCGATGCACGTGCCGGACGGCAGGAGGAAGGTGAGCGACTCCAGCGTGTGGTACGCGTTCTGGGCTACGCCGCAGCACTTGCCGGACGAGTTGTTGGCCAGGATGCCACCGAGCGTGCAGGCGTCGAGGCTCGCAGGGTCGGGCCCGATCTTGGTGCCGTAGCGACGAAGTGCCCGGTTCGCGTCGCCGCCGAGCACACCCGGTTCGACGCGCAGCCGGGCGCCATCGTCGAGCACGTCGAGCCCGCGCCAGTGACGCTTCACCTCGACGAGGATGCCGTTGGTGACCGCCTGGCCCGAGAGGCTCGTGCCCGCGGCCCGGAACGTCATGGGGATGCCGGTGTCGCGCGACACGCGGAACAGGCCGCTCACCTCGTCCAGGTCGGCAGCGAGCACCACCGCGCGCGGCACGGGACGGTAGCAGCTCGCATCGGACGCCCACGTCGCCAGGTCGATCGGGCGCGTCAGCACGCGCTCCGCGGCGACGACGGCCTCGAGGCGGGCACGAAGCGATGCAGGCGTGACGATGCGTGTGTTCATCCCTCACGCGAGGATCGCACACCCCACAGCCTGCGCGGCCGGTCCC
Source organism: Acidobacteriota bacterium (assembly GCA_023429845.1). GTDB lineage: Bacteria > Acidobacteriota > Vicinamibacteria > Vicinamibacterales > Vicinamibacteraceae > Luteitalea. Next base: position 6,929 of record JAEZCY010000256.1, on the reverse strand, counting down.
GGAGCGACGGGATCCGCGTCCGGCACCTCGAGACGCGCCGCGGCGGGCAGTGCTACAGCAGGAACCCGGCGATCGTCGCGGTGATGAAATTGGCCAGGGTGCCGGCGATCATGGCACGGAAGCCGAGGCGGGCAAGGTCGCTGCGGCGGTTCGGCGCGAGCGCGCCGATGCCGCCCACCTGCATGCCGATGGAGCTGAAGTTGGCAAAGCCGCAGAGTGCGAACGTGGCGATCGTGAACGAGCGCGGGTCCAGCGTGTCCTTGAGCGCGCCGAGCTGCGAATACGCGACGAACTCGTTGAGCACCATGCGCGTGCCGAGCAGGTTGCCGATGCGTGGCGCATCCTGCCAGGGCACGCCCATGCTCCAGGCGATGGGCGCGAATACGTAGCCGAAAATCTGCTGCAGGCTGAGTCCGACCAGGCCGAGGATCGCGTTGGCGAGCGCGATGAGCGCCAGGAATGAGATCAGCATCGCCCCGACGTTGAGCGCGAGCATGAGCCCCTCGGACGTGCCGCGTCCCGCCGCGTCGATGATGTTGACGTCGGTGCGCTCGGTCTCCAGGGTCACCGTGCCCATCGTCTCGGGCACCTGCGTCTCCGGGACGATCATCTTGGCCATGAGCAGCGTTCCCGGCGCCGTCATGATGACGGCCGTGAGCAGGTGCTGCGCCTCGATGCCGAAGAGCACATACGCCGCCATGATGCCGCCGGAGATGTGCGCCATGCCGGACGTCATCACCGTCATCAGCTCGGACTGCGTCATCCGCGAGAGATAGGGCTTGATGGTGAGGGGCGCCTCGGTCTGCCCCATGAAGATGCTCGCCGCGACATTGAGCGTCTCGGCGCCGCTTGCCTTCATCACCCGCCGCATGGCGACGGCGAACACGCGGACGATCAGCTGCATGACCCCGAGGTAGTACAGGATGGCGAACAGCGAGGCGATGAAGATGATCGTCGGCAGCACCTGGAACGCGAACAGCACCGTATACTGCGCGCCCTCCTCGCCGAGCGTGGCCGTCATGATGCGCGGCCACACGTTCCTGTCGCCCAGCGGACCGAACACGAACGCCGCACCAACGGTGCCGAAGTCGAGCAGCCAGTTGATGCCGCGGCCGGCCGCGGCGAATGCCTCCCGGCCTGGCGTCGTGCGCAGCACGATCAGCGCAATGACGATCTGCAGGCCGAGGCCCCACGCCACCGTCTTGCGATCGATGGCGCGCCGATCGCTGGACCACGCGAACGCGATGGTCAGCAGGACGAGCAGCCCCGCCACCGACTGCACCTTCGGCGCCTCGAGCAGGTAGGCAACGGCGGCGGCGAGCGCGGCGCCCGCAAGCAGGGCACCGGCAATGGCGACGTCCACCCGTCGCCAGGGCGCACGGGAAGGCGGTTCGGGGCTGGCGTGGGTCACAGCGGCCGAGTATAGAAGGAGGAACGAAGAACGGCGAAGGATGAAGTACGGCGGGCAGGACAGGGCGGAGGCAGCGGCGATGGCGATGCGATAGGCTGCGCGCCCATGTGGACTCGCCCATCGGTCGCCCTGCTTGCCGTCGTGCTGTGGGCTAGGCCGGTATCCGCTCAGCGCTCTCCCGTGGACCTCGAGGCGCTGCCGTATGCCCCGCGGCACGTCGTGTCGCATCGCACCCCGCAGCCGCTGCGCATCGACGGGACCCTGGACGAAGCCGCGTGGCAGGCCACCCCGTGGTCCGACGCCTTCGTGGACATCGACGGCGTCCGCCCGGTGCGGCACGCCACGCGCGTCAAGCTGCTGTGGGACGACCGCGCGCTCTACATCGCTGCGCATCTCGAGGAACCGGATCTGTGGGCCACCATCACGACGCGGGATGCGGTCATCTTCCAGGACCACGACTTCGAGGTGTTCCTGGATCCCGGCGGCGACACGCACGCCTACTACGAGCTCGAGGTCAACGCACTCGGCACGGCCTGGGATCTGTTGCTCGTCAAACCGTACCGCGATGGCGGTCCCGCCATCCACGCCTGGGATATCGCCGGACTCGAAGTAGGCATCGGCCTCAGCGGCACGTTGAACCGGCCGGACGATCGCGACCAGGGCTGGACCGTCGAACTCGCGCTGCCATGGGCGATCCTCCGCGAGGCCGCGCCCGGGCGCCGCGCGCCACGCGATGGCGACACGTGGCGGCTCAACTTCTCGCGTGTGCAATGGACGATGGACGTCGCCGACGGCACGTACCGCAAACGGCTGGCCCCCGCGACCGGCCGGCCGCTGCCCGAGGACAACTGGGTGTGGAGCCCGCAGGGTGCGATCGACATGCACATGCCCGAGCGATGGGGATTCCTGCAGTTCACCGACGTGCCCGCCGGCGCGAAACAGGTGCCGTTCGTCGAGGACCGCAACGACCGCGTCAAGTGGGCCCTGCGGCGTCTCTATTACCGTCAGCGCTCGCACCACCGGACGCATGGCCACTACGCCACCGACCTCGTGGCGCTGCGCGCGGCCGAAGTGCGCGTGGACGGCCTCGAGTTCCGGCCGCTGCTGGCGTCAACCGCGACGCAGTACGAGATCACGGCGCCAGGCTTCGACGGCGCCACCGTGCACATCCGGCACGATGGCCGCGTGTGGACGACGCGTTGATTCGGCGTCGCCGCGGCCTCGCGGACAGCCGGCAAAGCACCGCCGGCTTCGCGCCATAACCGCGCTGGAGGACACTAACAGGACATGCCTCACCGCATTCGGGTCGCCGCAGCCCTGCTCGCCATTGCCCTCGTCTGCTGGCCGCATGCCCTCCAGGCGCAGTCTCCCGGCGGCACGGGCGCTCCACCCCCTCCTCAGCTCCCGGAAACCGCATCCACGCCGCCTCCCGGGCCCGCGGCGGCTCCGGCGAAGCTGCCGGTGCGCCGCGTGGTCCTGTACAAGAACGGCGTCGGGTACTTCGAGCACGTGGGCCGCGTCCGCGACAACGGGACGATCGCCATCGACCTGACGAGCGGGCAGCTCGACGACGTGCTGAAGTCGCTCACGGCGGTGGACCTGGGCGACGGACGCGTGACCGGGATCACCTTCAACTCCAGTGCGCCGATCGAGCAGCGCCTCCGCACGCTGTCGCTGCCGCTCGGCACCACGACGTCGCCGGTGGAGGTGCTCCACGCGCTGCGAGGCGCACGGGTGGAGGTGCAGGCGGCCGGCGCGTCGGTGGCGGGACGGGTGCTGAGCGTCCAGGAACACGCGCGCAACGAGGACAACCGCACCGACAAGGTCGTCGAACTCGCCATCGTCACCGATGCGGGCGCCGTGCGCACCTTCGAACTGCGCCCCGGCGTGACGGTGCGCCCATCGGACGTGGAGCTGCGTCAGGAGCTGTCGCGGTACCTCGATCTCGTCGGCTCTGCGCGGGCCCAGGACGTGCGACGGCTCACGGTGTCCACGGCCGGACGCGGCGCGCGGGATCTGTTCGTCAGCTACGTCAGCGAAGTGCCCGTCTGGAAGACGACCTACAGGCTCGTGGTGCCCCCCGACGCCGCGCGCAAGCCGTTCCTCCAGGGGTGGGCCATCGTGGACAACACGCTCGGCGAGGACTGGACCGACGTGCAGCTGTCGCTCGTTGCCGGCGCGCCGCAGTCGTTCGTGCAGCAGCTGTCGCAGCCGCTCTACACGCGCCGGCCGGTCGTGCCGCTGCCCTCCGCGGCCATGCTCACACCCCAGACACACGACGCCACCATGACGTCGAGCGATACCGCCACGTTCGAGGCCCGCAAGGGCCGATCCGGCGGCATCACGGGCGGCGCCCTGGGCGGCGTCGTGGGCGGCATGCCGTCCGCGCCTCCGGCACCCGCGCCGGCGTTCTCGGCCGAAACCGTCGTCACCCGCATGTCGGGCACCGAGATCGAGGCGACCGCTGCAGCGATGGGCGACCTGTTCCAGTACGAGCTCGCGCGCCCGATCACGGTGCGACGCAATCAATCCGCGCTCGTGCCGATCCTCCAGAGCGACGTCACGCTCGAGCGGGTCTCGCTGTGGAGCGCGTCACTGGGATCGCCGCGGCCGCTGCGCGCATTGTGGCTGACCAACGACACCGGCCTGACGCTCGATGGCGGCAGCCTCACCCTCGTCGAGGGCGGCGCGTTCGCGGGGGAGGGCCTGCTGGAACCGATCGCACCGAAGGAGCGGCGCCTCGTGTCGTACGCCGTCGATCTCGCCGGGCGGGTGACCACCAGCCGGGAAGGCGGTCCCCGCCGCGTCAGCCGGATCCGCGTGGCACAGGGCACCCTCATCCAGGTGAGCGAGGAGCGCGCGACGACCGTCTACACGGTGCGCAACGAGGACGCCGCGCCGCGCGTGTTCGTTCTCGAGCAGACGCGCCGGGACGGCTGGGCGCTCGCGCCGGGGGCGACGGCGCCGGTGGAGACGACCGCAACGGTCAGGCGCTTCCGCGTGACGGTCGCCCCCAACGCGTCAGAGACGCTCAGGGTGGAGGAACGACGCGAGCTCGAGAGCCGCATCGCCGTCGCGACCATCACGCCGGACCACGTGGCGCTGATCATGCGCGGCCGCGGTGTCGCGTCCGACGTGGAGCCGGGGCTGCGCGACCTCATCGCGCAGGCCGCGGAGGTGTCGCGGCTGCAGGCGGCGGCAGGCGAACGGCGTGCCGAGATCGAGCGGATCGAGAAGGACCAGGCACGCGTGCGCGAGAACCTCAACGCCCTCAAGAGCAGCGCCGAGGAACGGCAACTGGTGACGCGGTACGCGCGTCAGTTGGACGAACAGGAAGATCGCCTCGTGGTGCTGAGGCGCGAGATCGAGGAACTCGAAGCACAGCGCGTCGCGGCGCAGGACGCGCTCGGCAGGCGTGCGTCGACGATCGCGGTCGAGGTGGAACTGCCGTAGTCCCGGAGGCAACCGCTCCCGCCACGGGTCGCCTCACCCGTGCCTCCGGTTATAGGATCATTAGCGTATGACCACCGTCACCATAGGCCGAGACCCGTCGGTCCCGCTTGCCGGCAATCCGCACCTGCTCCGCTGGGTGGAGAAGATGCGCAATCTCACCACGCCGGCTGCGGTGCACTGGGTGGACGGCTCGCAGCAGGAGTTCGATGCCCTCTGCGCCGGCATGGTGGAGACCGGCACACTGACCAAGCTGAACGAGAACCTGTGGCCGGGCTGTTACTACGCCCGCTCGGATGCCTCGGACGTGGCGCGAGTGGAACAGCGCACGTTCGTGTGCTCGCTGTCGAAGGACTCGGCCGGTCCGACGAACAACTGGGTGAACCCGTTCGAGATGCGTCGGACGCTCCGCAGCCTGTTCAAGGGCTGCATGACCGGCCGCACCATGTACGTGCTCGCCTACAGCATGGGCGAGGTCGGCTCGCCGATGTCACAGATCGGCGTCCAGCTCACCGACTCGCCCTACGTCGTCGCCAGCATGCGGATCATGGCGCGCATCGGCTTGCCCGTGCTCGCCGAGATCGACAGGGACACCAAGCGCGTGGTGCCCTGCATGCACAGCGTCGGCATGCCGCTCGGCCCGGGTGACCGCGACGTGCCATGGCCCTGTAACACCGACAAGTACATCGTCCACTTCCCGGAGACGCGCGAGATCTGGTCCTACGGATCGGGTTATGGCGGCAACGCCCTCCTCGGCAAGAAGTGCTTCGGGCTGCGCATCGCCTCGGCGATGGCGCGCGACGAGGGCTGGATGGCCGAGCACATGCTGATCCTTGGTGTCGAGGATCCGCATGGCGAGAAGACGTACGTTGCGGCAGCGTTCCCGAGCGCGTGCGGCAAGACCAACCTCGCCATGCTGGTGCCGCCCAAGGCGATGAAGGGCTGGACGGTGTCGACGGTGGGCGACGACATCGGCTGGCTCAAGCCGGATGCCGAGGGACGCCTGCGCGCGATCAACCCCGAAGCGGGCATGTTCGGGGTGGCTCCGGGTACCTCGTCCACGACCAACCCGAATGCGATGGCGACGATCGCGCGCAACACGATCTTCACGAACGTCGCGCTCACACCGGACGGCGGAGTCTGGTGGGAAGGCATGACGGAGGCGCCGCCCGCGGAGTGCCTCGACTGGCGCGGTCAGCCGTGGACGCCGCAGATCGCCAGGGAGAAGGGCACGACCGCAGCCCACCCGAACGCGCGCTTCACGGCGCCCATCACCCAGTGCCCCATCATCGATCCGGGCTTCCACGATCCGCAGGGTGTGCCGATCAGCGCCATCATCTTCGGCGGCCGGCGCGCCACGACGATGCCGCTCGTCTACCAGTCGTTCAACTGGACGTCCGGCGTCTACACCGGCGCGACGATGGGTTCGGAAACGACGGCCGCCGCTGCCGGCGCCGTGGGCCAGGTGCGGCGCGACCCGATGGCCATGCTGCCCTTCTGCGGCTATCACATGGGCGACTACTTCCGCCACTGGATCACGATGCAGCGCGCGCTCACCGAGACGCCGAAGATCTTCCACGTGAACTGGTTCCGCAAGAACGCCGACGGCAGGTTCATCTGGCCTGGCTTCGGCGACAACATGCGCGTACTGCGCTGGGTTGTCGATCGCGTCCGCGGCCGCGTGCCGACGCGCGAGTCGGCGCTCGGCTGGATGCCGCGCTACCAGGACATCGACTGGCGAGGGCTCCAGTTCTCCGAAGCCGACTTCGAGCAGTTGCAGGCCGTGGATCCGCTCGAGTGGCGGCGCGAGGTGATGGAGCACGAGGAACTGTTCCTCAGGCTGCACTCGCACCTGCCGAAGGAGATGATCTTCGAGCGGGAACTGTTGATCTGCCGGCTCTGAGGGCCGCTAGGGCGGGCTTGGAGAGCCCGCCCTACCCGAGCAGCCGCGTGGAGCCTGGGCCGGCGTCCGACAGCACCCGCGCGAACTCCTCGTCGTCCAGTGCCTGCATCGCACGCCGGAACAGCGCGATCGCCACCCCCGCGACGACCGCCAGCAGCCCCCACG
>JAEZCY010000215.1 GCA_023429845.1 Acidobacteriota bacterium | reverse complement strand
GGCTGGCACGCCGGGGCGCGACGCGGCCGCCACGGGCCAGCAGGCGCCGCCTTCGGCCCCGGCCCCGGGTGAACCATGACGCGGCTGCTGCTCGTCGGCGCCGCGATTGTCGTCGCGTTGATGCTCCAGACCGTGGTCGGCTACCAGCTCTTCGGCCGGCTGATCGCAATGGATCTCGTGCTGTGCGTGGTGGTGGCCACGGGCCTGTTCTTCGGGCCGACGGCGGGCCTTGTCACGGGCACTGTCGCGGGGCTCTGTCAGGATGCGCTGTCGGGCGGCGTGCTCGGAGTGGCGGGTCTCGCCAAGACGCTCGCAGGATTCATGTCCGGCGTGGTCGCCACGCAGCTGATCGTCGGTGGCATCATCCAGCGCGCCGTGGTCTTCTTCACGATGACCTGGCTGCACGGCGTGTGTTTCCTCGGGCTGTACGCGATGATAGAGAGACACGGGATTGGCCAGCCGTGGCGTCAGCTGCTCGTGCAGAGTCTGCTCAACGCGGTGCTCGGCGTGGTCGGGACGCAGGTCGTCGAACGCGGGCCGGAGTGGTGGCGGCGTCGGCAGTACACGCGCCGGTCGGACGGACGACGACGATTCGCGCGCTGATGGGGCGCGCACGAAGAAGGCACGATGCCTCTCTCTGAGGAACGACAGAACCTGCCGCTGCGTCTGCGCGTGCTCCAGTGGAGCCTCGCCGCGGTGTTCCTCGTGCTGGCGACCGCGTTCTGGTACTTCCAGGTGGCGCGCCACCAGCAATTCCTCGAGATGGCCGAGAACAACCACCAGCGCGCCCTGCCGTTGCAGGCGCCGCGCGGGGTATTGTTCGACCGTCGCGGCGCGGTCCTCGTCGAGAATCGCTACGCCTTCAACATCTCCATCGTTCGCGAGCAGAGCCCCGATCTCGGGCAGACCGCACAGCTGGTTTCGATGCTGACCGGTTCCCCGGTCGAGGGCATCCTCGAGGCCCTCGAGCGGAGCAAGCGGTTGCCGGCGTACCGTCCGACGGTCGTGTTGCGCGATGCCACCGAAGCGCAGATCGCCTCCGTCGCGGCGCATCGCCTCGAGTTGCCGGGCGTCGTCATCGAGAAGGTGCCGACGCGCCGCTATCCGCCCGAGTCGATGGCGGCGCACCTCATCGGGTACGTCGGTGAGGTGACCGACGCGCAGCTCGCCCGGCCGGAGTACAAGGACGTCCAGGGTGGCGCGATCGTCGGCCAGGCCGGCGTGGAGCAGACCTACAACCCCCTGCTCATGGGCGCTGACGGCGCGCGCCACGTCGTCGTCAACTCACGAGGCCGCGAGATCGACGTCATCGGAGAAGAGGAACCCGAGGAAGGGCGCCGCCTGCAGCTCACCGTGGACGCCGACGTCCAGCGGGCGGCGGAGGAGGGCTTCCGCCACTTCGGGTTCCGCGGTGCCGCGATCGCGCTCGAGCCGACGACGGGTGAAGTGCTCGCGCTGTCGAGCCTGCCGGCCTACGACCCGAACGCCTTTGCGGCGGGTATCGCCCGGTCCGCCTGGAACGGCCTGCTCACCGACCCGCTGCGGCCGTTGAACAACCGAGCCATCCAGGGCCGCTACTCGCCGGGCTCGACTTTCAAGATCCCGGTGGCCGTGGCCGGGCTCGAGGAAGGCGTGATCTCGCCGGACACGCGCATCTTCTGTGGTGGCGGCGCGACCTTCTACGGCCGGTACTTCAAGTGCCACAAGGCGGGGGGCCACGGATCGGTCGCGATGCGGGAGGCGCTCGAGAAGTCGTGCAACGTGTACTTCTACACACTGGGCAACATGCTCGGCGTGGACCGCATCCACAAGTGGGCGACCGCCCTCGGCCTCGGCGAGCTGAGCGGAGTGGACCTGCCGCACGAGACGCAGGGCATCATGCCGTCCACGGCGTGGAAGAAGCAGCGCACCGGCGAGAAGTGGTACGCCGGTGAGACCATCTCGGTGGCGATCGGGCAGGGCCAGGTGTCGGTGACGCCCATCTCGCTTGCCGTGATGATGGCGTCGGTTGCCAACGGCGGCACCCGGATCGTGCCGCACCTCGTACGCGCGGTGGACAACGGCAACGGCTGGGAACAGCTGCCACCGCCGACGGGGCAGCGAGACCTCGGCATGGAGCCGGAGAACGTCGACGTCGTGCGCGAAGGTCTCTGGATGGTCGTCAACGCGGCCGGGACGGGAGGCCGCGGGCGAATCGTCGGCTATGACGTCGGCGGCAAGACCGGCACCGCACAGGTCATCTCGAATCAGGGGCGCGCGCGCGCCAAGGGCGGAGATCGCGACCTGCGCGACCACGGCTGGTTCGTCTTCTTTGCACCCGCAAAGAACCCGACGATCGCCGGCGTGGTGTTTGCCGAGCACGCCGAGCACGGGTATTCGGCGGCGCCCATCGCGAAGTACATGATGGAGACCTGGTTCGCGAAGCAGGAGGGCCGGCCGTTGCCGACACTCCCGCCGCTGCCCGGCCAGCCCGCGCCGGTACAGGCGCCCTCGGTCATCAACACAAACCACAACCCCGCGTCGCGGCCGGCCGTGCCGACGCCGACGGCCGCCGGCGGCCGCGCCACCCTGCAGCCATGACAGTGCGTGTCCCGGACGACGTCACCACGAAGGCCGCAGGCCGATCCACGACCTGTCCGCCGAAGCGCGAAGCGCGACGGTGGAAGGCCGGGGTGCCGTGATGTTCGAACAACGCCTCTACAAGCATCTGGACTGGAGCCTGCTTATCGCGGTGCTGCTCCTGTGCCTGTGCGGGCTGCTGATGATCTACAGCACCACGTACGACCCCATCCGGGATCGTGTCGGTCGCGAGTTCTACACGCAGCTGTCGGCGGTGGGGATCGGGCTCGTCGCCATGGGCCTGATGCTGGTGATCGACTACCGCACGCTCGGCGAGTACGCGCCCGTGCTCTATGTCGGCGTCGCCATCCTGCTGCTGTACGTGCTGTTCTTCGGTGTCGTGGCCGGCGGGTCGCGGCGCTGGATCTCGCTCGGCGTCTTCAACCTGCAGCCGTCGGAATTCGCCAAGGCGGGGCTCGCGCTGCTGCTGGCCACGTGGTTCGGCCAGGACAAACTGTCGGCGCTGCGAACCGGCGACCTCGTGGTGGCGGGCGGGATCCTGCTCGTGCCGTTCCTGCTCATCGCGCGCCAGCCCGACCTGGGATCGGCAGTGACGCTCGTCCCGGTGCTCGCTGGCATCGCGTTCGTGGCCGGACTCCGGCTCCGGCTCATCGGCTACGCGGTGTTGCTGCTCGTCCTGATCGCGCCCGTCGCCTGGGCGTACGGGCTCGAGGACTATCAGCGCTCCCGGGTCGTGACCTTCCTCGACCCGTCGCAGGATGCGCGCGGGGCAGGCTACCAGCAGATTCAGGCCCGCATCACCGTGGGATCGGGCGGCCTCACGGGCAAGGGGTTCCTCAACGGCACGCAGGGGCAGTACAAGTTCCTCCCCGTCGCCCACAACGACTTCGTCTACTCCGTGCTCGCCGAGGAGCACGGGTTCCTCGGCGTGCTCCTGACGCTGGGGCTGTACCTCTTCGTGCTGCACCGTTCGCTGGAGGCGGCGCGGCTCGCCAGGGAACGTATCGGTGCCTACCTCGTGGTGGGCCTGATCTCGTGTTTTGCCTTCCAGGTGATCTACAACATCGCGATGTCGGCCGGCCTTGCGCCGGTCAAGGGGCTCACCTTGCCCTTGTTGAGCTACGGCGGGTCGTCGATGATCGCCACGCTCATGAGTTTCGGCCTCATCCTCAACGTGAGGATGCGGCGGTTCGCGAATTGATGGTGACCGGACTCGTCCTCGTCGTGTGGCACATGGTGCTGCGGCTGCTTCACGTGACTTTCGGGTCGCGGGCGCCGCGCCATGCGTCGGTGTGCAGCTGCACACCGCGACACGGCGGACGAGACGTCACCGGGAGCTTGTTGCATGGTGAAGGAGATGATCGTCTCCTCGAACGACCGCGAGACCGCGGTCGCCATCCTCGAGGACGACCAGGTAGTCGAGTTCTTCATGGAGCGGGAGCGCCAGCAGGGCGTTGTCGGGAACGTCTACAAGGGACGCGTCTCGAAGGTGCTGCCGGGCATGCAGTCCTCGTTCATCGATCTTGGGCTCGAACGTGACGGGTTCCTCTACGTCTCGGACGTCATCACGCCGGAAGAGGCGCTCGACGACCCCGACGAACCGGCGCCCGTAACGGCGGAGCGCGCCATCCCGGTGCTGGGTGGCCGAGCCGAGGGTGAAGACGCGTCAGAGAGCGCCGAGCCGGGCGACGCCTCGGCACCTGCTGCCGGTGGGTCGCGCGGCGACCGCCGGGCCCGCCCGGAGCGCGCCGCCCAACCCAACATCGAAGACCTGCTGAAGGAGGGGCAGGACGTGCTGGTCCAGGTGGTGAAGGAGCCCATCGGCACCAAGGGCGCCCGCATCACCTCGCACGTCACCATTCCGGGGCGGTTCCTCGTCTTCATGCCGACCGTCGATCACATCGGCGTCTCGCGCAAGATCGAGTCGCGGGAGGAGCGAGCGCGGCTCCGTGGCATCGTCCGACAGTTCCGGGAGGCGCATGGCTTCAACGGCGGCGTGATCATCCGCACGGCCGCAGCCAACCGGCCCGATGCCGACATCCTCGGCGACCTCGAGTACTTCCACCAGGTGTGGAAGGAGATCACCTACAAGTCGGACACGCAGCGGGCGCCCGCGGTCATCTACCGCGAGCAGAGCCTGGTGGCCAAGCTGCTGCGGGACCTGCTCACCGACGAGTTCAGCGTCATCCGCATCGACTCGGCGGAGGAGCACAGGCGGGTCACGGCGCTGATCGAGCGCATCATGCCGTCCATGCTCGCGCGCGTGAAGCTCTACACGCGGGAGTACCCGATCTTCGAGGAGTACGGCGTCCGCACGGAGATCGACAAGGCGCTGCGCAGCAAGGTCTGGCTGAAGTCGGGCGGCTACATCGTGATCAACCAGACCGAAGCGCTGGTGGCGATCGACGTCAACACCGGGCGGTACGTGGGCAAGAAGACGACCGGCCGACTCGAGGACACCATCCTCAAGACCAACCTCGAAGCGGTCAAGGAGATCGTCCGCCAGCTGCGCCTGCGCGACATGGGCGGCATCGTCGTGCTCGACTTCATCGACATGGAGGACAAGAAGAACAGGCAGAAAGTCTTCCAGACGCTCGAGCAGGAACTGCGCCGGGACCGTGCGCCGAGCAAGGCGATCCAGGTGTCGGACTTCGGGCTGATCATCATCACGCGCAAGCGCGTGAAGCAGAGCCTGGAGCGGTTGATGACCGACACGTGCCCGTACTGTTCGGGCACCGGCACGATCAAGTCCAGCGCGACCGTGTGCCAGGAGATCCTGAACGAGATGCGCAAGGTCGGCCACGACCTCGACGGACACGGCGTGCTGCTGCGCGTGAATCCCGAGATAGCCGAGGCGCTGCAGGGCGACGAGCGGGGCGTGCTGCGGGAGGTCGAGCAGGTGATCGGGCGTCGCGTGACCGTGCGGCCCGACGCCTACCTGCACCACGAGCAGTTCGACGTGATGGCAATCTGACGGCCTTCGTCAGCCGGCCGTCGGCCTTCGCACCTGCGGAGAAGAATCCGGCACCTTCAACGACAACCGCCCCCCATGAAGGCGGCCCTTTTCGTGTGCTAAAGTGGCCGAAC
>JAEZCY010000212.1 GCA_023429845.1 Acidobacteriota bacterium | reverse complement strand
GGTCGAGGGCGTCGAGCGACGTCGCCAGCGGCAGGAGCGGCCACGTGGCCGCTCGCGCCTTGAGTGCGGCGGCGGCGCGGGCTGGCTGCTTCCCCGCCGCGAGTCCGAGGGCCACCGCGTCGACGCGTTCACTGTCGGTCATTGCCGTCCGGCGTGCAAAGTGATCGCCAGGGCGGCTGAATCCCGTTGTCGCGCGTCCATTGAGAACTGGGTGTGGCAGGTGGCAGAAACCGCCACCGGACCCATCATGTCGCGGGTGTATAGTGGCAACCAGTCCCATGACCAAGACCCGTTCCTGGATCGTTGCGCTGGCGCTCGTGCTCGGCGCCGCGGGCATCGCGTCTGCAGACGAGGCGGCGCGTCAACAGGCGAAGTCGCAGGTGGAGTTCGGCATTGCCGTGGCGCAGCGCGGGCTGTGGCAGGAAGCGGTCTTCCGGTGGGAGCGCGCCATCGAGATCGACCCGACGTACGCGGCTGCCTTCAACAACCTGGGCATCGCGTACGAGCAACTCGGGAAGTTCGAACAGGCGGGCAAGGCGTACGAGCGAGCCCTGGAACTCGAGCCCCAGAACCTGTCGGTGCAGCAGAACTACGATCTGTTCAAGGAAATCAATGACCGCGCCAAGAGGAACTCGGGTCGCTAGCGTCGCGCTCGGCGTGGTGCTGTCGATGGCAGCCGGCTGCACGTCCGTCTACGAGGTGCCGATCGACACGCCGATCCAGGCCAAGCTGGACGTCACGCCGTTCTCGCGTGTCCACGTGATCGGGTTCATCTCGGGCGGCTCGGAAGACGTCGACGCCAACATGGAGACGGTGCGGTTGCTGCGCAGCCAGCTGCGCACCAAGAGCCGGCTCCGCGTGATCGAGGCCGACCCGCTCCCGCTCCAGCAGGTGGCGCGGGATCAGGCCAATGGCGGCGGCACGTCCGCCCCGGCAGGCATGGCCCTGCCCGAGCGGATCCAGGACGAAAAGGATCTCGAACCGTTCGAGCCCCTGTTTGCCAACGCCGCGTACTGGAAGAAGATCGGCGAGGAGTTCCAGCAGCCGCTGATCGTGACCGGCACGGTGATCTTCAGGCCGCACCAGGCATCCGGCATCGTCACGCAGGAGCGCGAGGTCTACGACAACTTCGGCCGGCGCCAGGTCGTGCCCATGCGGGTGTACATGGAGCGCAAGGGCTACATCCTGCGTCCGAAGCTGGTGTTCATCGACGGCCGGACCGGGGCGATCCTGTATCAGGAAAGCTACCGGGAAGAGCGCCTCTACCCGACGCAGCAGAACGTGCCGGCACTCTCGTCCTTCTTCGAACAGATGGACGCCGTGCTCCCCTCGTTTCTCAACACGCTGAGCACCACGCGCGTCCGGGGATCGCGGATTCTCCTGAAATAGGCGCCTTCTGGAGGCGCAGGCGGACCGCTGGGACAGCGTTCCCCTACCCAACGCGTGCCGAGGCGTGGTAGACTCGCTGTCTTTGTCGGGTCCGGAAGGTCTGGCCCTGAGCAGCGCGCAGGAGCAACGAACGTGTTTGCCATCATCAAGAGCGGCGGACGCCAGGTGAAAGTCACCCCCGGCGAGACCGTCACCGTCGATCACGTCGACGTCGAGCCAGGCCAGGAAGTCAGCGTCGAGCAGGTGCTGCTCGTCGGCAAGGACGGCGGCGAGGTGCTCGTCGGCGCGCCTTTCGTCGAAGGCGCCCGTATCGTGGGCACCGTGACGGGAGACTCGCGCGGGCCGAAGATTCGCGTTTTCAAGAAGAAGCGCCGCAAGGGCATGCGCCGGACCAAGGGACACCGCGCGACCTACACGCGCATCGAAATCAAGGACATCCTGGTCTAGAAACCGGGGACGCACGTCATGGCTTCTAAAAAGGGACAAGGCAGTTCACGCAACGGCCGCGATAGCAACGCGCAGCGTCTGGGCGTGAAGCAGTTCGACGGCAATGTCGTCACCGGAGGCTCGATCCTCGTCCGCCAGCGCGGCCGTCGATTCAACGCCGGCCGGAACGTCGGCCTGGGCAAGGACGACACGCTCTTTGCCAAGGTGGACGGTGTGGTCAAGTTCGAGGACCACGGCGCACGCGGCCGTTTCATCAGCATCCACCCGGTCGCCGAGTAACTCTCCCGGGACAGCCCATCGGCCGTCCCGCAGCCGCGCATGTTCGTCGACGAAGTCGACATAGACGTCAGCGCCGGGGCTGGGGGACGAGGCGCCATCAGCTTCCGTCGCGAGAAGTTCATTCCGCGCGGCGGCCCTGATGGCGGCGATGGCGGTGCAGGCGGCTCGGTCTTCCTTGTCGCCAGTCCGCACCACAACACTCTCGTCAACTACCGGTTCCACCCCGATTTCGCCGCGCAGCGCGGCGGACACGGGGAAGGCTCGCTCCGCACCGGCAAATCGGGCAAGGCGATGGAACTGCCCGTGCCACCGGGTACGGTGGCCTACCGGATCGACGAGTTCGGCCACGCCCACCAGTTCGCCGATCTGACGACGGCGGGCGACCGCGTGCTGGCCGCCAAGGGCGGCCGCGGCGGGCGTGGCAACGCACGCTTCGTCTCGGCCACCAACCGCGCCCCGAGACGCGCCGATCCCGGCGAGGCGGGCGAATCCTTCAAGATCCGGCTGCGCCTGAAGCTGCTTGCCGATGTCGGCATCGTCGGCTACCCGAACGTCGGCAAGTCGACGCTGATCGCGCGAGTCTCGGCAGCACGGCCCAAGATCGCCGACTACCCGTTCACCACGCTGGTGCCCAACCTCGGGGTGGTGTCGCTCAGTGACGACCGCAGCTTCGTCATGGCGGACGTGCCGGGACTCATCGAGGGCGCGCACACCGGCCGCGGACTCGGTCACCGATTCCTCGGCCATGTGGAGCGCACGAAGGTCCTGCTGCACGTGGTGGACGTGAGCGAGGCATCGGCACGCGATCCGATCGCCGACCTGGACGTGATCCGGGCTGAACTCGAGCAGTACGTGCCCAACGCCGACACCCTGGATCCAGACGCGCTGCCGCTCGCGGCTCGCCCCCAGGTCGTCGCCGCCAACAGGATCGACATCCTGGCGGATCCGGCCCGGCTGGAGGCGCTCCGCGCGCATGCCGTCGCGCTCGGCCTGCCGTTCCACGCAATCTCGGCCGTCACCGGCGAGGGCGTGCCCCGACTGCTCGAGGCGCTGTGGCCCTACGTACAGCACGTGAGCGCCGAACGCGCCCTGCAGCGGGAACGGACGAGCGACGATGCCATCGTCCCCGCTCCGCCGGACCCACCGCCGGACGCCGACGCATGAGTCGAGCCCCCTTGCGCCTTGGCGTGCTCGGTGGCACGCTCGACCCAGTGCATGCCGGACATCTGGCCGCCGCCCACGCTGCGGCGCGGGCTCTCTCGTTGAACCGCGTCTGGCTGATGCCCTCGCACGTGCCTGCGCACAAGGCGGCGCCGGCCGCGTCCCCGTGGCACCGCTTCGCGATGACGGCGCTGGCCGTCGCCGACGACGACGACCTGGCGGTGAGCGACATCGAGATGTCGCGGGCTGGCCCGAGCTACACGTGGGATACGCTGCAGGCCCTCGCCGCCGAAGGCGTGAGCGCATCGCAGATTTTCTTCATCACGGGTGCTGACGCGTTTGCAGCCATTGACACATGGCACCGCTTCCCGGACGTCCTGGATGCCGGTCACTTCGTCGTGGTGACGCGGCCCGGGCACGAGCTGCCGCAGTCGGCCTGCGCGCACCCGGCCATCGCGCCGCGGCTGCGCCGGCTCCCCGCGGCGGATACCGCAGTGGCTACGAACCCTGACGATCACTGCGGGATATGGCTGGTGCAGGCCGACACCCCCGACGTGTCATCCAGCTCCATCCGTCACAAATTTCTTACTGGACAGGAGGTCGGCACGGACGTGCCGCCCTCGGTGGCCGCGCACATCCGCCGGCACGGCCTGTACACATCCGCAACGGCGGCGAGACGCTTGCATGGCGAGAACTGACGCGCAGCGGGCCGAACACGAGCCGGCCCCCATTCCGGACGACATCCGAGCGGCCGTTGAGGCGGCGCTGGACAAGAAATCCACACGGGTCACGCTGATGGACCTGCGTGGCGCCGGGGCCTTCACGGACTTCTTCGTGATCTGCACCGGCACCAACGTACGGCAGGTCCAGGCGATCGCCGACTCGATCGAGGAACGTCTGAAGGAAACCGGGGTCCGACCCGCGCACGTCGAGGGCTACGACCGTGCCGAGTGGATCCTCCTCGACTACTTCGACTTCATCGTCCACGTGTTCACACCCGACACGCGCGAGTTCTATTCCCTCGATCGGCTGTGGGGCACCGCCACCCGAACGGAGATGGCCACCGAGGCTCGGTGATCCGGTCGATACGCCGACGCTGCTCGACGCGGCGCTGGCGTTCGTCACCGCGGCGCGGTGTGTCGGCTGCCACCGCGTCCTGGCCACACCCACGCGGGGTCCGGTCTGCGGCGCCTGCTGGGAGGCCGTGCCGTGGTACACGGGCCTGCTCTGCGCCGGCTGCGGCGCGCCGGGCG
>JAEZCY010000057.1 GCA_023429845.1 Acidobacteriota bacterium | reverse complement strand
GTCTACACCATCGACCCACGCGGCCTCGTCGGCGGCGCCGAGATGGACGACGAAGTGGACATGGTCGAGTGGAACAACCACGTCCGCAAGACGCAGGACAGCCTGCGCGTGCTCGCCGAGGAGACCGGCGGCACGGCAGTGGTGAACCAGAACGACTTCGTGAAGGCGTTGAAGAAGATCGACGCCGAGACCAGCGACTACTACGTACTCGGCTACTACTCGAGCAACCCCGACCCGACTCGCAAGCGTCGCGCGCTCGAGGTGAAGGTCAAGCGGCCTGGCGTTCACGTCTGGGCGCGCAAGGGCTACGCGCTGCGGACGCCAAGCGACAACGAGACAACCAAGTAGGGCGTAGGGCGCGCTCGGCGCGCGGAGGAGTTCGCGCGCCGGCCTACCGGGCGGCGGGGCGCTTTCGCGTCGCCTTGGCCGCCTTGGCCGCCTTGCCAGCCTTCGGAGTCGGCGTGGCTCGCGGACGTTTCGTCTCGGGCGCCGCGTTGGCATGCGGCGCCGTGCCGAAGAACTCGGCGTGCACCGCGCGGACGGCCTGGTCCAACTCGCTGCGGGCGATCACGCAGCTCACCTTCATCTCCGACGTACTGATGCAGTCGATGTTCACGCCGACCTTCGCGAGCGCCGTGAACATGCGCGCCGCGAGGCCTGGTGTCGAGGCGATGCGCGATCCGACGATGGCAATCTTCGCGACGTCGAGGTCGACCTGCACATCCTCGACGATCCGCCGCCGCTTCCATGTGGCCTCGAGTTCCCTGATGCGCTCGATCTGGTCGCTGTCGGTGACGAACGTGATGCGGTTGCGATCGTGCGTCGCCGCGGCCTGGATGATGAGCCGCACGTTCACGTCCTCTCGTGCCAGGTCGCGAAAGATGGCCGCGGCCAGGCCAGGTTCGTCGCGCACCTCGATCAGCGTGACCTTCGCGATCTTCCTGTCCGACGTGATGCCGACGACGGCAGCGTTCTCCATCACTCCTCCGCGAATCCAGGTGCCCGGGCGCCGGTGGAACGTCGAGCGCACGTGAATGGGCACGTCGTACTGCATGCAGATCTCGGCTGCGCGGGGATGCAGCACCTTTGCGCCGCTCGCCGCGAGTTCGATCGCTTCCTCGTAGCTCATCTCGGGCACGAGCCGTGCGCCCGGCACCGCGTTGGGATCGGCCGTGTAGACCCCATCGACGTCGGTGCAGATCTCGCACACGGGTGCCTGGAGGGCCGCGGCAATCGCCGCCCCGGTGATGTCGCCGCCCCCACGTCCGAGCGTGGTGATTTCGTGGTCACTGGTGATGCCCTGGAAGCCGGCGACGATCACCACGCGGCCGGCTTCGAGTTCGCGCACCAGGCGCGCGGTGTCCACGTTCGCGATGCGGGCGCGGTTGAACGAGCCGTCCGTGCGGATGCCGCACTGCGCAGCGGTCAGTGACACCGCAGGCACACCGCGGTCCTGCAGGGCCAGGCTCAGGAGGGACACGGCGATGGTCTCGCCGCATGCCAGCAACTGGTCCATCTCGCGACCGGCAGGATGGCTGGAGACCTGCGAGGCCATGGAGATGAATTGGTCGGTCGTCTTGCCCATGGCCGACACGGCGACCACGACATGCTTCGCCTCGGCGCGACACGCGATGATGCGATCGGCCACGTTCCGGATGTGGTCGGGTGTGGCGACCGAACTGCCGCCGTACTTCTGGACCAGCAGCTTCGAGCGTTCGAAGCGACTCATCCGCGCGCCTCGCCGACACCGGCCGGCGTGGCTGCGAGGTAAGCATCCACGTCGTCCAGCGACCGGCTGATGTGGACCGGCTGCGCGACACGAGACGTCAGGATGTCGGCGGTCTTGTAGCCGTTACCCGTCACGCAGATCACGATGGACTCGTCGCGCGGGATGCGGCCCTGTGCGATCAGCTTGCGCGTGACTGCGACCGTCGTCCCGCCAGCCGGCTCGGTGAAGATGCCCTCGGTCTCTGCGAGCAGGTTGATGCCGTCCAGGATCTCCTCGTCACTCGCCATCTCGCCCCATCCGCCCGACTGGCGCAGCACTTCCAGCACCTGGAACCCGTCGGCCGGGTTGCCGATGGCAATCGACTTGGCGATGGTGTCGGGCTTCACGGGATCGGGATACTCCTGATCGGCGTGGAGCGCGCGCACGACCGGCGCCGACCCTTCGGCCTGGGCGCCGTACATCCGCGGCAGGTCGCCCTCTGCGATCGCGAGCTGCTGGAGCTCGCGGAAGCCGCGGAAGATGCGCGGCAGCAGGGTGCCTCCGGCGATGGGGGAGATCACATGCTTCGGAAAGCGCCATCCGAGCTGCTCGACGATTTCGAAGCCCATCGTCTTGGCGCCCTCGGCGTAGTAGCTCCGGAGATTGATGTTGGCAAAGCCCCAGCGGTGCTTGTCTGCCACCTGCGTGCACAGCCGGTTCACGTCGTCGTAGTTGCCACGCACGGCCAGAAGCGTCGGCTTGTACACGGCCGATCCCAGCACCTTGTAGGGCTCGAGGTTGTCGGGAATGAACACGAAGCAGCGCAGGCCGAGCCGCGCCGCGTGCGCGGCGACGCTGTTGCCGAGGTTGCCCGTCGAGGCGCAGGCGAACGTGGTGAAGCCGAGTTCCACGGCCCGCGTCGCGGCAACGGAGACGACGCGATCCTTGTAGGACAGCGTCGGATGGTTGACGCCATCGTCCTTGACGTATAGCTCCCGCACGCCGAGGCGCTCGGCCAGGCGGGGTGCGGGGACGAGTGGCGTGAAGCCCGACCCGAAACCCGTCAGCGGCTCGCCGACGATCGGCAGGAGTTCGCGGTAGCGCCAGATGTTGCGCGCCCGGGACGCGATGTTCGCGCGCGTGAACGTCGCGGCGGCCGTGTCGTAGTCGTACACCGGCTCGAGCGGGCCGAAGCACTGGTCGCAAACGTATGTCGCCTCCGCCGGGAACGCGGTGTGGCAGACGTGGCATTGCAGGCCGATCAGAGTGGACACGACGATCCTTACCCGTGCGACGCGGCGAGCCGTGGCGTGGCGGCCGGCTGGTGCACGTCGAGTACGCGAATGGAGACATCCGACGCGATGGGCGCGTAGATCCGGCGCAGCGCGGCGATCACGGGCGTCACGTCGCCGGCCACGCACACCGCGACGGACGGCCCGGCCCCCGAGAGGAATGCGCCGAGTTTGCCCGGCGCGTCGCACGCCAGCACCTCGGCGAGGCCGGGCACGAGCGAGGCGCGGTACGGCTGGTGCAGGCGGTCGGCGAACGCTTCGGCCAGCACGTCCACGCGTCCCGTTGCCACCGCCTGGAGCAGCAGGGCAACGCGCTGGACGTTGAAGATCGCGTCCTCACGCGAGACGTGGGAAGGGAGCACGGCGCGGGCCGTCTTGGTGAGCAGGCCCACTGCCGGCGTGGCGATCACGACGTGCACGTGACCGGGCCAGGGCGCCGCAACGGCGAGGACGTGGCCTTGCGCATCGACGCACCCCGCCACGAGTCCGCCGAGCATCGCCGCCGTGATGTTGTCGGGGTGCCCCTCGATGGCGGTCAGCACGTCGATCAGGATGGACTCCGTGACGCCTTCCACGACGAGTGCCGCGAGCCTGCCGCCGGCAACCAGGGCGGCGGCGCTGCTTCCGAGGCCGGAGCAGGGTGGAATCTCGCAGTTGACGACCACGTCGAGGGACGCGACGCCCGTGGCACCGAGCGCGGCGCAGACGCGGCGGAACCCTGTGACGATCAGGTTCTCGCCTGGCGGCGGTTCGCTCCGGAACGAACATCGCACTTCGCCGGCACCGTCCTCGGTGATGGCGAGCACGTCAACCTCGAGGTACAGCGCGAGGGCGAGCCCGAGTGCGTCGAAGCCCGGGCCGAGATTGGACGTCGACGCTGGGACCCGAATCGAAGCGAGCGGCCGCGCGGCTGTCATCCGAGCACCGGGAGGCAGAGCGGGGGCGTGACGTGAAACGGAAGCGTGGCGATCTCGGCGACGGCGGCCGACATCGCGCTCGTCGGGCACGCCTCGAGCGTGATCACGAATGGCAGCCGGTCCTTGGTGCCGCCGGGTTCCTGCAGCACG
Source organism: Acidobacteriota bacterium (assembly GCA_023429845.1). Classification (GTDB taxonomy): domain Bacteria; phylum Acidobacteriota; class Vicinamibacteria; order Vicinamibacterales; family Vicinamibacteraceae; genus Luteitalea. Next base: position 11,455 of record JAEZCY010000057.1, on the reverse strand, counting down.
GCGTCGATGTTGATGGCGTGCGAGGAGAAGATCGACGCGAGACTCGCGATGATGCCCGGCTGGTCGCGCACGACCAGGCGCAGGTAGAACGGGGCCACCTGCAGGTTCGTGACCGACCCGGGCGTGCTGGTCGCCGGCCAGGCCGGCGGTGCGGCGCCGGCGCGTCGGGCGATGGCGAGCAGATCCGACACCACGGCGACGGCGGTCGGGAAGCCGCCGGCGCCATAGCCCGAGAACGTCGTTTCCTTGCCGTAGGCGCCGGCCGCCGCAATCAGGTTCTGACTGCCGATGACGCGCGTCAGCGGTGAGGTGAGCGGGACGAGCGCCGGTCCGACGCGCGCTTCGACGTGGTCCTCGGCGCGCGTCACCCGCGACACCTGGCGGATCGTCGCCTGCAGGCGGCGGGCATAGACGAAGTCGTCGTCGCTGATCGACCGGATCGTCTCGCACGGGACGTCGCCTGGGGAGAGATCGAGCGAGAGGCCGACGCGCGCCAGGATGCACAGCTTGGCCCGGGCGTCGAAGCCCTCGAGATCGTCGGTCGGGTCGGCCTCGGCGAAGCCGAGCTGCTGCGCCTCGGCGAGCGCGTCGTCGAACGGCAAGCCGGCCGACTCCATACGCGTCAAGATGTAGTTACAGGTGCCGTTGAGGATGCCCGACACCATCGTCAACCTGTCGGCAGCGATGCCTTCGCGCAGGCCGCGGACCACCGGGATGCCGCCGCCGACCGCCGCCTCGAACAGCAGGTCCACGCCGCGGCTCGACGCACGCGCGAGCAGATCCTGGCCGTGCGTGGCGATCAGCTGCTTGTTGGCCGTCACCACCGGCCGGCCGCGGTCGATGCTTCGCTCGTGCCACGACCGTGCGGGGTCGAGACCGCCGACGACTTCGACGATCACGTCGACGTTGCCGTCGATCACGTCCTCGACCCGGTCTGTCCAGACGACCGAATCGGGTACCCAGTCCACGCGCTTGCGTGCGACGTCACGATTGAAGATGTGCGAGAGGGTGAGCAGACCGTCACGACGGTCGACGAGCAACCGGGCGACCGACTGGCCGACGGTGCCGAACCCGAGCAGACCCACGGACAGAGCCATCGCCCGGATTCTACATGTGATGCGCGTATGCGCATGGCTGGATGACAGGCATATGACAGGCAGGCGCGCTGCCGATGCTACGCGTGGACGTCGGGTCCGATGCGGTCGCGGCCGGGCGGGGCAATCACGCGGAGCCGCGGCTTCACGCGCTCGAAGGAGGCGAGCACTTCCTGGACCGCGCGCGGCACACGGTTGGCGCGCACGTACACCCACCCTGTCTCGCGGATGAGCGACTGTCCGGTGATGCGCGTGCAGAAGAACTGCCCGGATGCCACCTCGCGCGCCACGCTCTGATACGAGATGATCGTCAGTCCGAGTCCGGCCCGCACGAGCGCCTTGATGATCTCGACGTTCTCGGTCTCGGTCACCAGTTGCGGGGTGATCTGGTGGCGGACGAAGAACTCGTCGACAACACGGCGGGTGTTGGAACCCGTCTCGAACAGCACGAAGGGCTGATCGCGCAGGTCTGCAGGGGTGACGCGCGGTTTGCCCGACAACGGGTGGTTGGGAGAGGACACCAGCAGCAGTTCTTCCTGCAACGCGGGCACGGTCACCAGGTCGGGTTCGGCGATGGGCAGCGTGAGCAGCGCCACGTCGGCAAGGCCGGACCGGAGGCTCGTCAGGCACTTGTCGGTCGAGCCGGCGATGATCTTCAGGTCGGCGTCCGGGTGGTGCCTGCGGAAGTCGCGGAGCAGCGCTGGAAAGACGTAGAGGCTCACGGTCATCCCGCCGGCCAGGCGCACTGGTCCGATGAGGGAGGCCTGAATGTCGGTGATGCGCGCCACCGTGTCCTTGAGATCGAGGAACACGCGGTGGCTGAGTTGGAGGAGGGCCTCGCCGGCGGGCGTGATCCGGATGCGGCGGCCGATGCGGAGAAACACCGCTTCGTTGAGTTCGTCCTCGAGGAGGAGGACCTGACGGCTGATCGCGGACTGGGACACGCCCAGCTTGTGGCCTGCCGCCGTGAACGACCCGGTTTCTGCGATGGCGCGGATGATCTCGAGTTGGCGAAGGTCCATGGGAGCGCGCTTCAGCCCGCGTGAACGGGGGTCACGCGGCGAAGCAGGCCCGCAGCAGTCGGCGGATACGGATCATGCCGTCGCCGGGGCCGTGCGGCTTGCGGCCGGAGCGTATCACGCGGCACGCGCCGGTCAGCGCGCTGCCGCGAATCGGATGCCATCGCCGTCACGCGGAGGAGCCGGGGCAGCCGTGGATCGTCGATGGCGGCCGAGCGTCGCGTGGTTGCGGCGGTGGGTGGTGTCGCCGCACGTCGCCGCCTTCTCTTCGACGTATGTGACGACGCTCACCGTGCCGGCATCCCGATAGTGTCCGACCACGCAACCGCAGCCGAGTGTCTCGAATCCCAACAACTTCACGATGCTCATGGCTCCGACTCCCAGCAGCGCGGCCCAGACGCTCAAAGGTACGAGGATGCCGACACTCTAAGCACATCGGATGCCACTCGCGTATGCCGTCGGGGTCCGGAGCCAAACTGTTGATTTCGCGCGTGTTCTCGAATGGGGCCAGGACGGACCGTAGCCAAACGTCACCCAGGCAGTACATCTCCAGCGCCGCCGCGGTCGATAAGATTCACAAATCCGGACGACTACTGCGAAAACTTGGACTGCTTGTCACCAGCCGCATGAACGCGTATACCTCTGGACCGCAATGAGAATGCTGACGGCCCATCGACAGGGGCTTTTCATAACGGCCATCGCCTTCGCCTCTCTCACCACGCTCGCCAGTGGTCAGGAACAGCCCGATGGCATTGGTGCTCGACTGCTGCAGCAGGAGCCGGCGGCGCGCGCCGTGGCGAGGGCCGACACGCTCGAGGCGTGGGTGCTCGAGCAGCAGGTGAGGCTGTGCGAAGTGCCCGCGCCGCCGTTCGCGGAGGAGGCGAGGGCAGCGGTCTACAAACGCGCGTTCGACGGCCTGGGCTTGCAGAACGTTCGCGTGGACGAGGTCGGCAACGTGGTCGGCGAACGACCCGGCCGCGCCGATGGACCTCATGTGGTGATCAGCGCCCACCTCGATACGGTTTTCCCAGCGGGCACCAACGTCACGGTCCGCAGGGAAGGCACACGCCTCATCGGTCCGGGGATTTCTGACGATTGTCGCGGACTCGCGGTGCTGCTCGGCGTCGTTCGCGCGCTCGACGAGGCGAAGGTTGTCACGCCCGGCCGCATCACGTTCGCAGGGACCGTTGGTGAAGAGGGTCTCGGCGACCTGCGCGGCGTCAAGCATCTCTTCGGTCCGCGTGGCCCGGGTCGCATCGACCGGTTCGTCTCGATCGACGGCGGCGGGCTCGGGGTCACCAGCGGCGGCGTGGGGAGCAAGCGGTACCGTGTGATCGCCAAGGGGCCTGGCGGGCACAGCTACGGCGCGTTCGGGTTGCCGAACCCCGCGCACGCGCTCGGGCGCGCGATCGCGAACATCGGCGACCTCGAGGTGCCTCGCACGCCGAAGACGACGTTCAACGTCGGCCGGATTGGCGGAGGGACGTCGGTGAACTCGATCCCGTTCGAGGCGTGGATGGAGGTGGACCTGAGGTCGGAAGACGCCTCGGCATTGCTCGACCTGGATCGCCGCATGCGGCAAGCCATCGCGGCGGGGGTGTCGGCCGAGAACGCACGGTGGGGTCACGCGCAGCAGGTGTCTGTCGAGGTCACGCTGGTGGGAGACCGACCGGCCGGCCGGACGGCCGACACGTCGGGGATCGTCCGTACGGCAATTTCCGTTCTGAACGCGCTGCGGCTCCCGGTGGCCCTGGGGGCCTCGTCCACCGACGCGAACGTGCCGATGGCGAGAGGGGTTCCGGCGATCACCATCGGCGGCGGCGGCACCGGGCGGGCCGCGCATTCATTGGACGAATCGTTCGATACGCAGGGCGCCGTGGACGGGTTGCGGCAGGCGATCCTCCTCACGATCGCCCTCGCGCAGCCGTGACAATGGAGGGGTCGAGACGCCGCGCACCGGGCCGCGCCGGGCTGAGAGGTCAGCCACGGCACGGTTTTGGCGACACGCGATACAAGTGTCTGCAGACAGGCCACCTGTAAAGGAAGTCTGCTAGACTGTCGATGTCCCTTCTAGAAGATCGCCCCTGAGGACGCACGGATGCTTTACCTCCCCGGTCTCCGACCGCTGCGCGCTGCTGTTCTGCTCGCTGTCACGACATCGCTGCTCGGTCTGCCCTCGTTCGTCGAGGTCAGCGAGGCTGCCACGCGCCAGCGCGCGCGGCTGGCGCGGACAACGACGCAACAGAAGGCCACGGGCACCCGGGCAGCCAAGTCCCAGAGCAAGAAGAAGACGGTCCAGCGGAGCTCCAGCAAGAAGTATTCGGCCAGCAAGGCCCGGCAGCGACGCCTCGCGATGGCGCGCGCTCGGCAGGCGGCCTACGCCCGGCAGCTTCGTGAGATCCAGACCCCGCAGTTCAAGCCCGGCGTCGACGGGCAGCTGGTGCCGGACGTGCGCGCCGGAGCCGCCATCATCTACAACCCCGCCACGCACGAAGTGCTCTACGAGAGCAACGCGCAGACGCCTCGCTCCATCGCCAGCATCACCAAGGTGATGACGGCCGTGGCGTTTCTCGAAAACGAGGTGGACATCAGCCGCGAGGTCACGGTGGATCCGGCGGACTTGCGTGGCGCGTCGACGACGTATCTGCGGCGCGGCGATCGGATCACCATCGAGCAGCTGCTGCACCTGCTGCTCATCGGATCGGACAACGTCGCCGCGCGCACGCTGGCGCGCCACTCGATCTACGGACCGATCGGCTTCGTCGAGCGCATGAACCAGAAGGCCGCCGAACTCGGTCTGGCGCGGACGCGCTACTCCGATCCGTCCGGTCTGTATGCCGACAACGTCTCGTCGGCGTTCGACATGGCCCGCTTGATCTCGTTTGCGTCGGGCGACGAGCGTATCGCCTCGATCATGCGGATGAAGGACTACCGCTTCACCTCCGCACGCCGCACCATCACGCTCAACAACACGAACCATCTTGTCGGCACGGACGTTGATGTGCGCGGTGGCAAGACAGGCTTCATCTCAAAGTCGGGCTATTGCCTCGCCACGCTGCTCCGGCTGCCCCAGGGCGACCAGGTCGCCGTCGTCGTGCTCGGCGCCAAGAGCAATCCGGCTCGTTTCTGGGAGACGCGGCACCTCTTCAACTGGCTGGCCACGCGTGCTCCGGGGATTGTCGCCACCCAGGCGCAGGAGCAGCAGCAGGAGTAGCTCTCGGGCGCGCCGGAGGGGCCCCTCAGCCCCTGCGCTACACTCAAGAGCGGCATCGCACCGATTGTTCCGTGCGAGCCATTCCTGCTCATGGCCAAAGCACCACGTTCGCCCCGCAACACCTCGATCGACTCCACCCGCCCTGCGTCCGAGGCCGAGACAGCCCCTCAGGCCAACGCCCAAACGACGGCGGATACGGCTGCATCCGTCCCGCAGCCGCGCAAGCCTCGCGCCCGGAAGGCCACGACGCCCGATGCGCCGAACCCCGCTGACCACACGGTGAGCGCGGGTGACCCTTCCACGGCCCCGGCCTCACCGCCGCCGGCACGGAAGGTAAAGGCGAAAGCGCCCGCGAAGCCGGGCCAGCCGAAGGCCGCCGCACCGGCCGAGCGCGTCGCCAAGCCGGCGCCCGTCCGGAAGCCGCGCGTTCGACGTACAGCGGACGCCGCTCCGCAGGTCGAGGTCGTACACGGCGTGAGCGTGGAGGAAGCCGCACGGACCGGGCTGGCCGACGTCGCACCAGCGCCCACGGTGGCTCCTGACGACGTGCTCGTGTCAGCCCGCAGCGAACCACTCGCGCCGCTGCCGCCGCGGATCGAGGTCGGCGCGCCAGCCGGGGCGCGGGCGTCCGGTCGCGACCGCCGCCGCATTCTGATGGTCGCCAGTGAAGCCGTGCCGTATGCCAAGACCGGCGGCCTCGCCGATGTGGTCTCGGCACTGCCCAAGGCACTCGGGGCCCTGGGGCACGACGTCACGGTCGTGATGCCGCGGTATCGCGGGATTGCCGTCAGTGGTGAGCCGGACGCCGGGTTCGACGTCGAGATGGGTGGCCACCACTACCGCGCGGACGTGTTCATCCAGCAGCCCAGCCCCGGGGTGCGGGTGGCGCTGATCGATCACCCGGCGTTCTTCGATCGCGACGCGCTGTACGGCCTCGGCAGTCACGACTATGCCGATAATCCGCGCCGATTCGCCTTCCTCGCACTGGCGGCGCTCGAGTTCGCGCGCCTCGAGGGACGGCCGGTGGACGTCGTGCACGCCCATGACTGGCAGGGCGGCCTGGCGCCTGTGTACCTGAAGACGCGGTACGCGGACGATCCTGTGCTTGGCGGCGCCGCGGCCATCTTCACCATTCACAACATCGCGTACCAGGGGAACTGCTCGTCGGAGTGGCTGCCACAACTCGGCCTCGGGTGGGACCTCTTCACCGTCGACGGCCTCGAGTACTGGCTGCACGCCAGCTTCCTGAAGGCCGGCATCATGTTCGCCGACCTGGTGACGACGGTGAGTCCGCGGTATGCGCGGGAGTTGATGACGCCGGAGTTCGCGTTCGGCTTCGAGGGCGTGGTCCGACATCGCGCGGCGGACCTCGTCGGCATCCTCAACGGTATCGACGTCGAGGTCTGGGATCCGGCTACCGACAAGCATCTGCCGCGGCCGTACTCGGCCGACGACCTCTCCGGCAAGGCCGACGCCAAGCGGGTGCTGCTCGACACCTACGGGCTCGGAAGCGGCGGCGACCGCCCGATCATCGCCATGATTTCGCGCATGGTCGATCAGAAGGGCCTCGACCTCATCGCCTCGGTCGCCGAGCAACTGCCGCACCTCGGGGCAGCCTTCGTGATTCTCGGCACCGGCGAGCCCTGGTACGAGGAGATGTGGCGCTCGCTCTCGCGCCGCTACCCTGACCGCGTTGGCGTGCGCATCGGCTTCGATGAACCCTTGTCGCACGTCATCGAGGCCGGGGCCGATATCTTCATGATGCCGTCGAGGTTCGAGCCCTGCGGGCTCAATCAGATGTACAGCCTGAGATATGGCACACTACCAGTAGTGCGTTCGACCGGTGGGTTGGACGACACCGTGCGGAACTACGAGCCGGCGAGCGGGACCGGCAACGGCTTCAAGTTCAATGACGCCAGCGGAGAGGCCCTGATCGGCACCCTCCGATGGGCGCTGCACGTGTTTCACAACGAGCCCGAACGCTGGCGGCAGCTCCAGCGCGCGGGCATGGGACTCGATTTTTCCTGGGACGCCTCGGCCCGTGCCTATCTCGACGCCTACGAGCGCGCGAGCGGGCAGGTGGCGAGACGACAGCACGCGGCCGCCTCCATCTAGGCGCGGCGAGAGGACGAGAGCATGGCTTCCGAGAAGGTGCAGACGCTGACCGACGGTAATTTCACGCAGGTGATCGGCAGCGTGTCGCAGCCGGTACTCGTGGATTTCTGGGCGGAGTGGTGCGGCCCGTGCCGCATGCTCGCGCCGACCATCGAAGCACTGGCAGACGAGCTCGACGGCAAGGCGGTGATCGGCAAGCTCGATGTCGACGAGAACCCGACCGTGCCTGGCAACTACGGCATCCGGTCGATCCCGGCCCTCCTCGTCTTCAAGGACGGACAACTGGTGGATCAGACGATCGGTGTGCAGTCCAAGGATGCGCTGAAGCGCCTGCTCGAACGACACATGTAAGAGTCGGCTCACGATTGTGAGCACGGCCACCACGTCTGGGGGGGCCGCCTGCGGCGGCGGTGCCGCGGGCCACAGGTCGGACGCCGTCGCGCTCCGGGGCGCGACGCTCGGCGACGGCCGAGAAACTGGGGCTGGCGATTTCGTCTCAGGAACACAGGGAATGACGATGAGCGGTGACCAAGTGCGGAACGTTGTGATCATCGGGTCCGGTCCAGCCGGACTCACGGCGGCGCTCTACACCTCGCGGGCCAACCTCCATCCGCTGGTCATCGAAGGATTGCAGCCGGGCGGTCAGTTGACCATCACGACGATGGTCGAGAACTGGCCGGGGCATCGTGACGGCGTGATGGGCCCGCAGCTGATGGCCGACATGCGGGTCCAGGCCGAGCGGTTCGGCACCGCCTTTCTCGCGGGCCTCGTCGAGCGCGTCGATCTCTCGCAGCGTCCCTTCAGTCTCACGCTCGACAGCGGCGAGGTGGTGCAGACCCGGTCCCTCATCGTCGCGACCGGTGCGTCCGCGAAGCTCCTCGGGCTCGAGTCCGAGATGAAGCTGATGGGACGTGGCGTCAGCACCTGCGCCACCTGCGACGGCTTCTTCTTCCGCAATCGCCCTGTCGCGATCATCGGCGGCGGAGACACCGCCCTCGAGGAGGCGCTCTACCTCTCGAAGCTCGCCTCGCACGTGACCGTGATCCATCGACGCGACACCCTGCGGGCGTCGAAGATCATGCAGGAGAAGGCCCTTGCGAACCCGAAGATCTCGTTCCGCTGGAACACGGTCGTGGAGGAGATCCTGGCCGACGAACGCGGCGACGTGCATGCGGCGCGCCTGCGCCACCTCGAGAGCGCCGAGGTGGAGCAGCTGCCGGTGGATGGCGTGTTCGTAGCCATCGGCCATACGCCGAACACGGCGCTGTTCAAAGGCCAGCTCGACATGGACGCGAGCGGATATCTGCTGACCAATGGCACACGCACGAACGTGGACGGCGTGTTCGCCGCCGGCGACGTGCAGGACCAGGTCTACCGACAGGCCATCACGTCGGCCGGGACCGGTTGCATGGCAGCCATGGACGCCGAGCGCTGGCTGGAACACGGCTCGGCGGACCATCACGACGTCGCGCCGGCCGCCGTGACGGTCTGACCTCAGTTCCGCGTGATCCAGCCCCCGCCCAGGACCTCGTCGCCGTCGTAGAACACGGCGGCCTGGCCGGGTGTCACCGCGTACTGCGGCTCGTCGAACTCGACGTCGGCTCTGTCGCTGCCGATGGCCAGCACCGTCGCCGGCGCCGCCGGATGGCGGTGACGAATCTGCACCTGCACGCGGATCGGCGCTTCCGGCAGGCGACCCGAGACCCAGTTCACCTCAGCAACCGAGCACCGGTGCTCCTCGAGCGCCGTGCGCGGCCCGACGACGACGTCGCCGGCTTCCGCGTCGATGGACACCACATAGAGCGGCACTCCAACCGCCAGCCGGAGACCCTTCCGCTGGCCAACCGTGAAGTGGTGCACGCCGTCGTGGGCGCCGATCGGCTGACCGTCGACGTTGACGATGCGCCCGCCGCGGGGGGCGCGAGCCCCGGCCGCGCGGGCGACGCACGCCGCCTGGTCGCCATCGGGCACGAAGCAAATCTCCTGCGAGTCCGGCTTGAGTGCCACCGGCAATTCCCGGGCGGCCGCGTAGGCGCGCACGGCCGACTTGTCCAAGTGACCGACGGGGAAGATCGCCTGCGCGAGTTGCGCCTGAGTAAGCGAGAAGAGGAAGTACGACTGATCCTTACGCGGGTCGGCGCCGCGAAACAGATGCCAGCGACCCGCGTCGTCCTGCCGCGACTGCACGTAGTGCCCCGTCGCCAGGCGTTCGCCGTCCAGCGCCTCCACACGGTCCAGCAGCGTGACGAACTTCACCTCGCTGTTGCAGCGCGCACATGGGATCGGCGTGCGTCCGGAGATGTAGTCATCCACGAACGGCGTTACCACCTGCGCGTGGAAGTGCGACTCGAAGTTGACGATGTAATGAGGGATTCCGAGACGATGGGCGACTCGTCGCGCGTCGTGCAGGTCGTCGATCGTGCAGCACGTGCCGAAGGAGACCTGGCCTTCCTGCTGGTCGTACAACTGCATCGAGACGCCGACCACGTCGTGCCCTCGATCGGCGAGCAGCGCCGCCGCGACCGACGAGTCGACACCGCCCGACATGGCCACCACGACGCGCATCTCAGGCCTCGTGGTGAGCGGCCGCGGCGTCGTCGGCCGGCCGGCGGTCGGTCAGCGTGCGCAGGCGCGTCACGATTGGCGGCAGCGCGTCGAGCAGGCGCGAGACGTGCTCGGCGGTGGTGTGCCGCCCGAGGCTGATGCGCAAGGCGTTCTGGGTATCGTGCAGCGGCAGCCCCATGGCCTTCAACACGTGCGAGGGTTCCAGGGTGCCCGACGAGCACGCCGAACCGGTTGACACGGCAATGCCTTCGAGATCGAGGGCGATGAGGAGTGATTCGGCCTCGATGCCCTCGAAGCCGATGCTCGTCGTGTTCGGCACGCGCGCCTGTCCGCCGCCGTTGACGTGCGTCCCGGGCACACGCGCCAGGACGCCGCGTTCCACGTCGTCGCGCAGCGCTCCCACGGCCGCGGCATCCGCCTCCAGACGGGTGAGCGCCCGGCGCGCTGCCACCCCGAGCCCGACGATGGCCGGGACGTTCTCCGTTCCCGCTCGCCGACTGCGTTCCTGCTTGCCGCCGGTCATGGTCGAAAGCAGGCGCGTGCCGCGTCGGATCCACAACACCCCCGCACCCTTCGGGCCGTACAGCTTGTGGGCGGACAGGCTCAGCAGGTCTACGTCGAGCGCCTGCACGTCCACGGGCACCTTGCCGACAGACTGCACGGCGTCGGTATGCACGAGAATCCCGCGGGCATGGGCGAGGGCCGCGCAGGCGGCGACCGGCTGCAGGGTCCCGATCTCGTTGTTTGCGTGCATCAGGCTCAGCAGCGCCGTGTCGTCGGTCAGCGCAGCGGCCACGGCATCGGGTTCCACGACGCCCGAACGGTCGGGCAGAACGCGGGTGACGCGCCAGCCGCGGCGTTCGAGCGCGCGGACGGTCGTGAGCACGGCCTCGTGCTCGATGGCGCTGGTGACGATGTGTCGGCGGCCGAGCGGTTCGAGTGCCTCGGCGATTCCGCGGATGGCGAAGTTGTCGGATTCGGTGCCCCCGCTGGTGAACACCACCTCGGTCGGAGCGCCGCCTATGAGGTCGGCCACCGCCTGGCGGGCATCGTCGAGGCGCGCCTTCGCGCGCTGGCCGAAGTGATGCACACTCGAGGCGTTGCCGAACTCGGCGCGCAGCGCGTCGGCAACGGCGCTGATCACTTCAGGGTCGGGGGGCGTGGTGGCGTTGTGGTCGAGGTAGACGCGCGCGGGCGCGGGCACCTGGCGATCGTATCATTCGTCCCGGGCGCTAAACACAGCAGTTGCTTACGCTAGACACGATCTGGCCCCTCTCGTATACTTCGCCGGACGAGGGTCGTCGCTACCCTGCGATTCATTTCGGGAGACAAGCAACCATGTGGAAACGTGATGACGCGCCGCGGCCTCCAGCACCCGCGTCGCCCACTACGCCGCCGGCTCCTGCCGCCCCGCCTCCGGCGGCGGTCGACCCCGTGCCTGCGGCTGC
>JAEZCY010000054.1 GCA_023429845.1 Acidobacteriota bacterium | reverse complement strand
CCTGTGCCGGAGCGGGTGCCGTAAATAGAACATCTGCAGGCAGCACCGACGGCTCGGTCGTCACGGCGCCCATGGACGGCGGCTGCACCGGCAGCGTCGCGACCGGCTGCGGCTGGCCCGGAACGGGAAGCACCGCACCAGCCGCGGGCGGTTCAGCCGGCGGCGCCTCGGCAGCAGGGTCCACCGCGATGAGCGGTGGCGGTCCCGTCATGCCCAGGTTCTGCTGGCTGCCGATGTAGATCGGATCGAGGTTCTCCTGCGTGATCTCGGAGCTGCGCACCAGACGCGGCGTGAGCAGGAACACGATGTCGGTCTGCTGCACCTGCTCCGCGGTGTTGCCGAACAGCCGTTGCAGCAACGGCATGCGGATGACCCCGGGGAATCCCGTCAGCTGCCGCCGCTGATCCTCCCGCAGCAGCCCCGCGAGCATCATCGACTCGCCTTCCCGCATGCGGAGGAACGATGTGGCGCGGCGGGTACCGAAGGTCGGCAGGCTCTGCCCGGCGATGTCGATGTTCGCCCCCAGGTTGCTCGCCTCGATCTCGAGTTCCGTGGCGATCTCGCCCTCGAGGGTGACCCGCGGCTGATTGAACCGCAGCTTGATGCCGACCGTGCGGTAGTTGAATTGGTTGATCGGGATCGTCGTCAGCCCACCCGTGCCAAGGCCGCCGAAGGTCGTGCTCGGCACCGGGATCTCGTCGCCGAGGTCGAGGGTGAGCACCTTGCCCTCGGAGCCGCGCAGCTGCGGCTTTGCGATGATGCGGTTGGCGCTGTCGGTGGCGAGGAAGTTGACGACAGCCTGCGGCACCGTCAGGTAGAAGTCGGCCGCGCTGATGCCGCGCGTGATCGTGTTCAGGTTGAACGGTCGGTTCGCGGCGTTCTCGCCTGTCGCCGGCGGCGCTTCTGGCGAGAAGATGCTACCCACCGCGTACTGCGAGAGGTTCAACCCGACTTCCTTGGCCCGCGCCCTGTTGACTTCGATGATCTCGACGTCGACCACGATCTCCGCGCGTGGCCGATCGTTGTTGCGGATCACCTGGTCGATGATGTTCATCACCCGATCCGAGGCGCGGACGGTCAGGCTGTTCTGCGTCTTGTTCGCGAGCACGCGCGGCTGCACCGGCAGGCCCGGGAGCTGCAGGATCTGCTGAACCGTCTGCACCAGATCTGCCGCTTCGGCGTGCGACAGGTAGAAGGTGCGAATCACCTGTTCCTCGTACGCCGCGCGCTTGGGCGGGGTGTCCGGGATGACCATGATGGTCCGCGGGTTCACGACCTTGTAGAAGTTGTTGGACGCCGTCATCACCTGAGCGAGCGCCTCTTCGAGCGACAACCCGGCCAGGTCCACGGTGATCTGGGTCGGACGGAAGGCAGACTCGAAGATCACGTTGATCCCTGTCGCCTTGCCGATGAACGTCAGCACGTCCTGTGACCCGGCTTGCGACAGACGGATTTCGAGAGGGTCGCGCGACGCCGGGTTCAGCAGCGGCGGCGCCGTCCGCTGGCGCGCCGTCTCGCGCATCGCCTCGATCGCCGGCCGCGGCCGCGCCGCCTCGGCGCGCTCGCGCAGTTCCTTGTCGATCTCGGCCGCCCGCAGCATCGCCGTGCGGTTCCCCGGGTCGTACTCGAACACCTTGCGATAGGCGACGACGGCGGTCTCGAGATCACCCTGCTCGTCGGCCCGGCGCGCCCGCTCGAGGTGCTGCAGCGACGCCGACAGGCTCGCTCGCTCGAGGATGATCTTGTACTCCGGCCGGTCCGGGTTCTCCTGCAGCGCCTGACGGTAGTTGACGACCGCGGTGTCCCAGTCGCCCATGATCGCGGCCCGCTCGCCGCGCTTGAAGGCGCCCGACGTCGCACACCCGCTCGTCGCGACGGCCAGCACCGCCAGCAGGATCACCGACGCTCCGAGTCGCACCATCCCCATCCGTTTTCGCACCGGTCCTCGCTCGCCCACGCTCATCCGCTCAACCGCACCGTCTGCCTGCCACGCCCGTCGGCATACTCGATCTGGAGTGATTCCTCGCCGATGGAGACGATGCGCCATCGCCCATCGACGATCTCACCTGCGCGGCCATAGTAGACGTTCTTGCCGTCGCTGAGGACGGCCACCTTCCCGACGTCCTGCCGGGAGACGATGCCGATGAACTTCACGACGATCGGCGCCAGGGGCGGCGGTCCGGGCGGCCCCTGCGGCACCGTCGGCATCACGGGAGCCGCGGGCGCAACGGAGGTCCCGGCCGGGGCGCTCTCACCGCCCGAGCTGCCGCTGCCCGCGGCGGCTCCCGACCGGAAGGGGTCGCGACCGCCCTCCTCGGGGGCCGGTCTGGCCTCGGCCAGCCTCTCCAGTCCGACACCACGCGCCAACACCTCGGAGGCGCCAGCCTGTGACGCGCGGCGGGCGGCGGAAGGCCGCGCCGCCCCCGTGGCCTTCGCGGCGGGACTCGCCGGGGTCGCGCCGAGCTGCCACCAGACGATGCCGCCGAGGACGACGAGCAGGCCGACGAGCAACGGGAACTGCCGTCGGGTGTCAGCGGCCATCGCTGCCCTTGAAGTACGTCGAAAGCGTCAGCGACGCCTTCAGCGGCTCACCAGGCTCCTCGCCCTGCGAGACCGCGAGCTGCCGAATCACCACGAACTCGTCGCCAATCTCCAGCCCGTGGATGAAGCGACGCAGGTCACGGTAGGTGCCGTAGACGTCCATCGTCAGCGTCGCGCGGACCAGCGTGCCGTCCTTGACGGGGGCGTCCTGCGCGAACGACCGCTGGTCGTACGAGAGATTCGATGCCCTGGCGAGCTGCGCGAGGCGCACGAAGGTGACCTGCCGCGCCGCCGGTTGGTTGGCCGGCAACACCTGCGTATGGAAACGTGCCAGATCGGTGACGGCTCGCTCGCTGCCTGCGGCCGTCTGTCGCGCCGTGGCCAGCTCGCGGGTCGCCGTGGCGGCGGTCAGCGACGCATTCGTCGCCCGCTGTTCGAGCGTGTGCACGCGCGATCGCAGGGGCCCGAACACGATGAACAGACCGACGACGTTGAGCGCCGCCAGCAGGCCGAGCACCGACACGATCAACCGTCGGTCGGCAAGAATCCGCGAGGTCGGCAGCATCAGTTCGCCCCCGCCGCGCCGGCGCCCACGGCAGCCGAGTCCGGCGACCCCTCGTCGGTCTCCGACTCGCCGACCGGAGGCGCGCCCGGGCCGAGATACCGGCCTTCGCAGGCGACGCTGAACGAGCCGTCCTCCATCACCTGCTCCTCGAGTGACCGCAGATCGACAAAGGCCCCGGCCGCCTCGAGACGATCCAGGAACACGGCAGCCGACTCGACACTCGCGGCGTACACGATGAAGCGGATGGTCAGACCGCCGCTGTCGAAGGCTGGCGTGACCGAGCGCAGCCGCACGTCCGCCGGAATCGTGCGCTCGAACACGTTGAACAGCGCGGTCCAGGAGAAGGTGCGTTGATCGATGACGTCATTGGCCTCCTGCGTGGCCTTCGCCGTCACGTCGAGCAGCCGCGGATCGACACGGCCCCTGACCCGCTGCGCGTCCTGTCGGAGCGCCGCGGCGCGACTCTCGTCCGACGCGATGCGGGCGGTTGCTTCGCGCTGCTGCGCCGTCAATACGGCAAGCCGCCACGCCGTGAACGCCGAAAGCAGGCCGAGCACCACGGCAAGGCCCACCAGCCCCACCTGCACGGCGCGCTCGTTGTAGAACGGCCGCGTCGAGAGATTGCCGCGCAGCATCAGACCCCGCCCTCCCGCAGCACCAGGCCCGCCGAGGGTGCGACCTGCCCGACGACAGCGTCGGACGCCTGCACCCGGTCGCCGAACGTCGCCACGCCCTCGAGCGACAGCGTCGTGACCGGTGTGTCGAACAGCGACGTCAGCTCGAGCGCCACGCGCTCGCGATCGGTCACGTCCGGCCCGGCCACCACCACCACGCGGGCGAGCCCGTGGCCGCCGAGCCGGTCCTCGTAGTACATGCGCGTCTGATGGACGACGTCGGGCAGAGGTTCGGCCGCATCGGCCGGGCGCGTGCGGAAGAAGATCAGCCCGCCGTCGCGCACGAGTGCGACCGACGCATAGGCCGGGGTCACGTGCACGAGCAGCGCATCGTCGCTCTCCTGCTCGCCGAGCAAGGCGAGATTGACGACGTTGAACGTCGCCAGGTCGACGGTGCCGGCATGCAGGCCTGCCGCGCCGCACACCGACTCGTACTCCTCGACGACGTCCCGGCGCATCACCGCCACCACCATCGTCGTGGCGCCGCCGATCGCCGGGCCGCGCGAGCAGGCAATCTGCGCCTCCTCGACCGGGAACGGCATCGTCTTGCGTAACTGGAGACGCACCAGTTGATCGAGGTCGCGGGCGTGTGAGGGGACCTGGTCGAACGGCAGGAGCGAGACCTTCGCCGCCGTGTCGGGCACGGCCAGCGCCACCCGCCGGTGACGCCCGCCCACCTGGCCGACGGCCTCGCGAATGGCGCGGACGCAGGCGTCGCGATCCACGACGTTGGCCGCCGTGAGCGAGGGGACGAGCGCGCCGTCAGGCAGCACGGCGGAGCCGAGCGCACGAATCACGGGAGCTCCGCCCGCGCGGTCGGCGACCACCGCCGTCACGCGTCGCGCGTCGAGGTGGAGCCCCAGCGTCGGCGGGGGTGTCTGGAGCCAGGCAGGCAGCGGCGACATGGGTCAGTCGACGAAGGTGACCTTGTTGATCTCGCGCAGCGTCGTCTCGCCGGAGAGCACGCGCGACACCGCCGACTCGCGCAGGAAACGCATGCCCTCATCGCGCACCGCGCGCTTGATCTCCGAGTTCGGACGCCGCGCCAGGATCATGTCACGGATGGTGTCGGTGAGGTCGAGCAGCTCGCAGATCGCCATGCGGCCGCGATACCCCGACCCGTTGCATTCCAGACAGCCGGCGCCCTCGTAGAAGGCATGCGTGTGGACCAGCGACGGGTCCATCGCGGCTTCCCGCAACTGATCTTCGGTCACCGTCGACGGACGCTTGCAGTCCTCGCAGATCTTGCGCACCAGCCGTTGCGCGAGCACGCAGTTGAGCGCCGACACGAACTGATACGCCTCGACGCCCATGTTCAGGAAGCGGCCGAGCACGTCGAGCACGTTGTTGGCGTGCACGGTGGTGAACACGAGGTGCCCGGTGAGCGCCGAGTTGATGGCGATCTGCGCGGTCTCCGCGTCACGGATTTCGCCGACCATGATCTTGTCGGGATCGTGGCGCAGGATGCTGCGCAGGCCGCGCGCGAAGGTCAGGCCCTTCTTCTCGTTGATCGGGATCTGGACGATGCCCTTCAACTGGTATTCGACCGGATCCTCGATCGTGATGATCTTGTCCTCGACCGACCTGATCTCCGAGAGTGCCGCGTAGAGCGTGGTGGTCTTGCCCGATCCCGTCGGGCCGGTCACCAGCACCATGCCGTACGGCTCGCGGATGTACTTGCGGAACCGCCGCAGCTCCTCCTCCGGGAAGCCCAGGATGTCGAGCCGCAACTCGCGGAACTGCTCGCTGATCGACTCCTTGTCGAGGATGCGGATGACGGCGTCCTCGCCATGCGCGCTCGGCATGATCGAGACGCGGAAGTCGATCGTCTTGCCGCGCATGCGCAGCTTGAAGCGGCCATCCTGCGGCACCCGCTTCTCGGCGATGTCCAGCTCGGCCATCACCTTGATGCGCGAGATGATCGGCCCGGCGAAGCGCTTGTCGATCGGACGCATCGCCGGCTGCAGCACGCCGTCGATCCGGTACTTCACCACTACCGCATCGTCCTGCGTCTCGATGTGGATGTCGCTGGCACGCCGCTGCAATGCGGCAAAGACCGTGGAGTCGATCAGCTTGATGATCGGGCTGATGTCGCTGGTGAGCTTCTCGACCGACAGCGACTCCTCGCCGGTGTCGTCCTCCTTGAGCAGCTGCAGCTGGAAGCTCTCGGTGGCGTCCTCGAGCACGCGCTGGCTGCTCTCGGATTTCTTCAGCATCGCCTGGATGGCCGAGGCTGGCCCCACCGTCACCTTGAGACGGGTGCCGAGGAGCTGCGACAGCTCGTCGATCATCATCAGGTCCGTCGGGTCGGACACGACGATGACCAGGGCGTCGCCTTCCCGGCGATGCGGCACGAAGCCGTACCGCAGCATCACGTCGGCGGGGATGGAGCGGAACAGCTCGTTGTCGAGATGGAACGTGTCCATGTCGACGAACTCGAGCCGGTAGCGCTCCGCAAGCCGACGGGCCTGCTCCCGCTCGTGCGCCGCGCCGCCGGACGTCCGGGTGCCGTCCGGAGTCGGCAGGTCGGGCATCGGCAGCGCCGACGGGTCGGATGTGGACGATGGCGTGACGGTGCTCACGAAACGTTGCCTCCGCGCGGTGCCAGGCGCTAGCTCAGGGCCGACGACAGCTGGAAGACGGGCAGGTAGAGGGCGATGAGGAGGGCCGCGATGACCACGCCCATCACCACGAGCAGGACGGGCTCAATCAGCAGCAGGAAGCGGCCGAGCCGCGTCTCGATGTCCTCGTCGTAGAAGTCCGCTATCGCATTCAGCATGTCCTGGAGCGCGCCGGTCGCCTCCCCCACTTCCACCATCTTCACTGAGACGTCGGGGAACTCGCCCTTGGCGGCCATGGCCGCCGACAGCGGCTGGCCCTCGCGCACCTGGCGGGTGATGTCGGCCATCTGCGCGGCGATGTGCCGGTTGGACACCGAGCGGCTCGCCACGTCCAGCGCGGTGACGAGCGGGATCCCGCCGCCCAGCAGAGTGGCGAGCGTGCGACTCAGCTGCGTGGTCGCGAACTGACGCGCAATCCCGCCGATGCCGGGCACTCGCAGCACCCAGCGATCGATGCGCTGCCGCTGTGCCGGCTGTCGCAGGGCCCAGCGAAGACCGGCCACACCTGCCGCCGCCGCCAGCAGGATCAGCACGATCTGACTCCGCACGGTGTCCGACACCGCGACGATGACGCGGGTGGCCAGCGGCAGTTCCGCGTCGAAGCCGGCGTAGAACTGGCTGAACTCCGGCACCACGCGCACGACGATGATGGCGACGACGGCCACCGACAACAGCGTGAGGACCGCCGGGTAGACGAGCGCAGACACGACCCGCCGCCGCACCGCGTTGAGCACCTGAACGTAGGCGACGTAACGGCGCAGCACCTGCTCGAGGCTGCCACTCCGCTCGCCGGCCATGAGCGACGCCGTATAGATAGGCGTCACGTGACGGGGATGGGCTTCGAACGCGTCCGACAGCGCCGTGCCCGACCGCACCTTCTCGTACACGTCGTCCAGGACGCCCTTGAACACCGGATTGGGCACGTTGCGCCGGAGGATCTCCAGGGACTGCACCAGCGGCATGCCCGCCTTCAGGAGGGTGGCGAGCTCCTGATTGAACACGAGGAACTCGTGGAGCTTGATGCGCCCGCCTCGCGAGCGCGTCAGCCCGCCCAGGCCGCGGCGCGCGGCCTTCACGTCGAGGACGTACAGGCCCTTGTCCTCGAGTTCGCGTCGCAGGGCCGCTTCGCTGTCGGCGACGTAGATGCCCTCGGTCACGTGCCCGGTTGCCGTGGCGAGCCGGCAGCGGAACTCCATGGCGTCAGGACACGCCGGCCAGGCTCAGCACCTGCCGGACGTAGGACTGGGTCTCGCGAAACGGGGGGACGCCGTTGAACTTCCGGACCGCGCCTGCGCCCGCGTTGTAGGCAGCCACGGCGAGACGCAGATCGAATCGGTCGAGCAACTGGCGGAGGTGCCGCACACCGCCGTCGATGTTGTCGGCCGGGTCGTACGGATTGCGCACGTCGAGCTCACGGGCAGTGGCGGGCATCAGCTGCATCAGCCCCATCGCACCCTTCCGGGACCGCGCCGTGGCCCGGTAGCGGGACTCCACCATGATGACCGCGTGCACGAGTCTGGCGTCCACGCGATGGCGCCTGGCAGCCTCCTCGATCATCTGCCGGTAGGGGCGCCTCGCCGAGGCGTCCAGCTCCGACGCCGGCGAGGCGTCCACCTTCGCCCTCCCGGCGCCGTCGATCTCGAGCCGTGCGGAGGTGTCCGCCTCTTCCGGGTACGGCACCTCGTCGGGCATCACGGCCGTGATCAGCGTCGCAGCGCACTCGAGCTCACCGCCGCCCCGCAGGGCGAGCACCGCGCTGTCGCCATCGATGCGGATGCTGCGCACGGAGAAGGTGCGTCCGGAGGCAAGCGTCACGAGCTCGGCCGACGCGCTGGACGCAGCGCCCAGCGCGGCCGCACTCACCAGCAGCGCAGCGAATGGACGGAGAAGCACAAGCGGCCAGTGTAGCAGTTCAGAGGCGTTCCATCGCCTGGGCCCGGACGACCACTTCTTCCTGCTGAAACCGCGTCTCGAGCGCGCGACGGTACGCATCCCACCAACCACGGTCGAGTGCCTCGGTCATGACCTCGTACACCACCACTTGATCGGCGGTCGTCTCGCCACCGGACCGCCACAGGCCCTCGGCGGGCGCGCGCGTATAAGCCGTCAGCCCTCCGAACGTGTCAGTGAGCTCCTGCCCCACCTCCGCAAAACGCTCGCGGGCAATGGGCGTCCCGTCGAGCGTCAGCGGCAGGAGGATCTGGATCAGGTACATGCACCGCCCGGCTTACTTCGGTTCGATGAACGCGTGGAAGACCCGGATGCCGAGTTCGCGGGGATCCTGCGACTTGGCGGCCGGCGTCTGCGCCGGGACGAACGCCGGGTTCACGTCGATGGTGACGTCCACGTTCTCGCCCTCGCCAAACTGTGCGGCCGTGATCGGGATGCGGCGGATCACCTCGTCGGTGGACGTCAGCGCGTGGGTGTCGAGCACATGCTCACCGATGCGCACCGTCACCGTCTGGCCTGGCGCGAGGTCGGGCCGGCCATCGAAGTGGAGGTAGAACGTCGCGTCGCGGCGCGGGTTGCGCAGCGCCAGGGTCGCCGTCTTCTTGGTCCACTGCCATTCCACCTGGGCGTTCTCGGCCGCCACTTCCGCGTTGTGCCAGCCATCCTTGAACTGGATGAACACGTTGTCGGAGGCCGGCAGGAGTTCGAGCGTGCCGACCTTGTAGGCGCGCTGCCCGTCGCTCTCGCCGCCGAGCGGCAACCGGGCGCCGGTCTCGGGGTCGTAGAGTCCGACCCGGATGGTGGCCTGCCCCATGTACGGGTACTGAGGCACGAACATCGTCCGCGTGTACTCGATGCGCTGGCCCGGCTTCCACTCCGTCGTCGGGACATCCGGATGGTGGTCGTCGGTCCACATCAACTGGTCGTCCGAGTCCAGGAAGTGCACGAGCACCGTGTAGTCCTTGTCGAACGCCGGCGCGTTGGACGCCAC
>JAEZCY010000357.1 GCA_023429845.1 Acidobacteriota bacterium | reverse complement strand
GTCGCGGCCGTGTCGAGCCGTCAGGAACTCTACCCGCGCGGCATGGACGCGGCGCGCGCGCTGCGCCTCACGCCGGGCCTGCTCGCATCGCGTGGCGACCTGACGATCGAGCAGCTCCGCGAGCGCGTGTCGAGCCGGTACCCGGAGGCGGCGCCGCTTCCCGACCGTCCGGCGCTCGACGACCTGCTGCGCGAGGCCGGCTTCGACCTCGAGTGGGTGCCTGAGGCGGTGCGCGGCATCGGCGCGTACCGGCCGCGCGAGGCCTACCGCATCCCCGTGCCATCGGTGACCAGCACGCTGACGCGCTTCCGCACGCGCGTCGGCCCGCCGGTGACGGTGCCCGACGAGGCCGTGCTCGAGGCGCGGGCCTTCGAGGAGCGGCTGCGCAAGGCCGCCGAGGCGGGGCAGTTCCTGGTGCTCTCGACGGAGCCGCGCGGCCTGGCGCGCGCCAGCCAGGAGCTTGCGCGGTTCGACGTCGAGGTGGTGGACACCGATGCGCTGCTCGTGTCGGCGATGAGGCGGGAAGCGCTGAACGCGGGTGCCAGCTGGGACATCGTCCTGCGCGCCGATGCGGCGCCGCGCGACAGCGCCGACTGGCGCAACCTGCAGTTGCTCGTCACCCGGGCCATGGCGGCCGTGACCGAGTCGGTGCTCGCGCGGTCAGGCACGGTGCTGCTCACCAACCCGGGCCTGCTCGCGCGCTACGACCGACTCTCACTGCTGAACGACGTGCATCAGCGTCTCGGGAAGACTGGCGGGTTGCAGGGCCTCTGGGTGCTCGTGCCCGCCGACGGCCAGGCCGTGCAGCCGCTGCTCGACGGCGTCGCCGTGCCCGTCATCGGCCGCGGCCAGTGGGCGCGCATCCCCGAGCCCTGGCTCCGCAACGAACACCGCGCCGCATGAAGGGGGGGCGGCCGTACCAGCAGGTGGGTATCGTCGAACTCGAGGAGGTTGTCGACCGCGAGTCGTCCCCACACGTCCTGGAGCAGATCCGTGACGAACTGACGCACCGCACCACCAGCCGGGCATCCAAGCTCGCCATACGTGTGGCCACGAAGCTCGCGCGCATGAAGGATGGCGTGGGCCCGCCTCCGGACACTCCCCCGGTGCTGGGCCCCGTTGGCATTGACCAGCCGACGCTGTGGCCTATGCCTGTACCGCCGCCCAGGCCCCCGCGTCCTCCGCGGACCAGGGCGACTGGGCCGATACCTTTGGGCCACACGCACCACCTTCGTGCTCCGGATGAGGCCACCGGCGCTCGTGCGCCGTGGACGCCCGGGCTCAAGACAGACCTGGCGCCGACCTGGAAGTCCGGTGACCCTCGACCCGTCGTCTTCGAGAAGGCCTTGCGCCTGCTCGTCGACGACATGAAGGCCAACGACTGCGGTCATAAGACCATCGCGCTTGAGGGCGGCACTCGTCTCACGTTCGACGGCACCGAGTATGCCTACCGGTTCCCCTGGAGCGGCGACGACGAATTGTTCGAAGGGGCGGTCGTCGAACTCAAGGTCAGCGGCCGCCGCATCGACGGCCGGCTCGTCCAGGTCTCACGTGAACTGGGCACCCTGACCATCTCTGTCGAGGAGGACTGCGGCGCCGAGATTGCAACGTGCTTTCTCGTCATCGACAACACGGCACTGCTCATCGCGCTCGCCGAACGCATGGCCAGGGTGGCCGCCGGCCCGCCCTCCTTCAATATGGCTCTGGCGAACGCGGTCCTGAGTAACGGCGAGTACCCGGCACCGCCGGAAGTGATCGCTTTCCCCGACTTTCTCGAGGGGCTGAACGGCCAGCAGGAGAGTGCAGTTCGTCACGCTCTGGTCAACGCGGTGACGTACCTGTGGGGTCCTCCCGGCACGGGCAAGACCAGAACGCTGAGCGCGCTGCTGCAGAGCCTGTTTGCCTCGGGCAATCGAACGGTCGTCTCCTCGAACACCAACCAGGCCGTCGATGAAGTGCTCCTCAAGCTGTACGACCACCTCACCCGCGATGGCAAGCATCCCGAAGAAATCGAAGCGTTGCGGGAAGGGTGGATCGTGCGGGTCGGGTCGGCGGATGGCATCAAGCAGAGGACGGGAGCTGAAGACTACCTGACCGTTCAAGGCGTCACATCGCGCAAGGCGGCCGCGTTGCAGGCAGAGCTCGTGCGCGTGCAGGCGAGAGTGACGGAAGTCACTCGCGCCATCGGGGAGCATCGCGCCGTCGTTGATGCATTCGGCGAGCTGGCGGCCGCAGAAGCTCGCGTCGTGTCCCTGCAAGAACGGCTGGCCGCTACCCAGCGAGACGAAGAGGCTGCGGCAGATCGGCTGCGTGCGGCGCAGGAGTCGATTGACAAACTCGAGTCCGAACTGAGCGAGGTTGAATCCGCGGGACTGTTCGGCCGAATGCTCCGGCGCAGCGCCGACGTCATCCGGGCTGATCAGACACGCGCGCGCAACGAGCACCAGCGATGTCTTCAATTGCTGAATGAAGCCAGCATTGCGCGAAAGCGGGCAGCGGCGGACCAGCAGGAGGCCGACGCTCTGGTCGCAGCCCGTCGGCAGAAGACCCACGGTCGTGACCGTGACGCCTCGAAGAAGGCGGTGATGGAAGGCCAGGCCGCGATCAAGGAGGCGTCCGCACGTACCGATGCGCTCCGCAAGGAGATCGCGGCCGTCGAGTCGACCGTGCTGCTCAACGCTCGGGTCGTGGGGGCCACCGCAACGAAGCTGTTCCTGGCGCCAGACACGTTCGGAGTGTTCTCCACGGTGATCGTGGACGAGGCCTCCATGCTGCTCCTGCCGGCCCTGTACAACGCCGCGGGTATGGCCAGGGAGCGTGTGCTGGTCTCCGGCGACTTCAGACAGTTACCCCCAATCGTCGAAACCTCACAGCAATGCCTGATCGACGAACTTGGCAGGGACGTGTTCCACAGGGCAGGGGTGTCGCAGGCGGTGGACGAGGGCCGCACCGCGGTGAGGTTGTGCAGGCTCCGCGAGCAGCACCGCATGCACGACGACATCTGTCAGGTCATCAGCGAACCCATCTACGCGGGCCAGCTGATCACCTCGGCGAAGTGGGAGAGTAAGTCGTTTACCCCTGCCGGCCCCAAGGGCTGTCGGCTCGTGGTCGTCGATACCTCAGAGGTTGGCGCCGTCGTCTCGCAGGACCCGAAGCGCAGTTGGTTCAACGTGATGGCCGCCATCGTGACCCGCAACCTGAGACGGAACCTGCACGAGGGAACCGTGGGCGTGGTGGTGCCCTATGCAGCACAGCGCCGGTTGGTCGACCGGATCCTGGCAGACGCCGGGGACAAGGAGACGAAGGTCCGAACGGCGCACGGCTTCCAGGGCGGTGAGTGCGAGACGATGGTGCTCGACCTCGTCGACGGCATGCCTCGCCTGTTCGCGGGGCGGTGGTTCCAGGCCGTGGGACTCGAAGAGGACGGCACCCGGCTCCTCAACGTGGCCCTGAGTCGCGCGAAAGAGCAGTTGGTGGTGATTGCCGATCTGCGCTGGCTCGATGCCAAGCTGCCTGCAGAATCCATGCTCCGACGCGTGCTGGTAGACATGCAGCGCCGTGGGGAGACCATCGATGCCCGCGAGGTGCTGGCGCGTTGGCCGTATCAGGAGGAGCTGCGTCGCCACCTGGGCGCCGCCTTACCGCGCGATATCGTGCTCCCCGAGAACGCCACCCTGAACGAATCCGAGTTCATGCAGGTGCTGCCGCTGGAGTGCCGTAAGGCTTCTGAAGGCATCGCGCTCTTCTCGCCTTTCGTCACAGCTTCCGGCGCTGCGCGCATCGTCGATGTCTTGCGTGAGCGTGTACAGGCGGGAGTGAAGGTGCGGTGCGTCGTGCGCCCGCCCGATCAGAACGGGACCATGGGGCCGGAGTTGTGGTGGGAAGCCATCAACGCGCTCAGGGCCGCCGGCGTGGTGGTGGAGCAGTGTGTCGGCATGCACCAGAAGCTGCTGCTGATTGACGACAAGGTGACATGGTTCGGCTCGCTGAACATCCTGTCTCACGCCGGCAACACCGGAGAGCTCATGGTGAGGCTCGAAGGTGAGGAAACGGCCCTCACCATGGCCAGTCTGTTGGCGCTTGGGAGGCGGATAGACCCAAAGCAGGCGAGAGGCGCGTCGTACGCCCGCCAGAACCCCGAATGCGAAGTGTGTGGCAGCGAGACGAGATTCGTGCTGTCCACGAAGCGAAACTCGCGTTTCTGGGCCTGTGCGGCATGCAGCAAGACGATGGACCCGTCCCGCGTGAGGAACAGAGGCCAGGCGCCTGCCCGAAGCCGGACCGATGGCCGCAGCTCTATTCGTCAGAGCCGTCCGCGCATCAACAGGTCCCGTAGCCTGTAGCCTCCTGTGAACTGAATGATCGACTCCCCACTCCTCCTCAAGCACCTCCAGGCCCGCGTCGTCGCCCTGCAGGACGACCTCCGCGTCCGCGCCGCCTCCGAGCCAGCCGTCGACCGCGCCCTGCGCGAGGAGTACGCCGCCGCGCGGCAGGCGCAGCGCACCGCCGACACGTTCGAGAGCTGGCGCGAGGACCCGGTCACGCAGGCCGCCGTGGCCTGGGTGCTCGGCACCGTCTTCGTGCGGTTCCTCGAGGACAACGACCTCATCGACGCGTGGATCTCCGGGCCGCCAAGCGAGGCAGGGGACCGGCGCAGGTTCGCGCTCGACAGGCATGCCGCCTACTTCGAGCAGCATCCGCTCGAGACCGACCGCGAGTACCTGCTCCACGTGTTCGGCACGGTCGGCCAGTTGCCCGCCGGCCGCGACGTGTTCGACCCGGCGCACAACCCGCTCTGGCGCATCACGCCGTCGGGCGACGCGGCGCAGGCGCTCCTCGAGTTCTGGCAGCGCATCGACCCGGCCACCGGCGCCATCGCGCACGACTTCACGGACACGGCGTGGGGCACGCGCCTGCTGGGCGACCTGTACCAGGACCTCTCGGAGGCCGCGCGGAAGAAGTACGCGCTGCTGCAGACGCCCGACTTCGTGGAGCGCTTCATCCTCGACCGCACGCTCGTGCCGGCCATCGAGGCGTTCGGCTACCAGACCGTCACGCTGATCGACCCCACTTGCGGCTCGGGGCACTTCCTGCTCGGCGCCTTCGAGCGGCTGCTGGCTGAGTACCAGCGGCACCAGCCGGGCACGAGCGTCCGCGCGCACGTGCAGGCCGTGCTGCGGCAGGTGTCGGGCATCGATCTCAATCCGTTCGCCGCGGCCATCGCGCGCTTCCGCCTGCTCATCGCAGCGCTGCGCGCCTCGGGCGTCACGCGCCTCGCCGACGCGCCGGCATTCGACATCCGGGTGGGCACGGGCGACGCCCTGCTGCACGGCCGCAAGCACTCCGGCGGCGGGGAGGTGCAGCCCTCGCTCGACCCCGACGACCCGAGCCGCCACCACTTCTTCGCGGAGGACCCGCGCGCCGACGCCATCCTCAACCGCCGCCACCACGTCGTCGTCGGCAACCCGCCGTACATCGTCGTGCGCGACCGCGCGCTGAACCAGCTCTATCGCACGCGCTACCCGGCGTGCCACATGAAGTACTCGCTCGTGGTGCCGTTCATCGAGCGGTTCTTCGACCTCGCCACTTTGGAGCCGGCCGGGTACGTCGGTCTCATCGGCGCGAACTCCTTCATGAAACGCGAGTTCGGCAGCAAGGTGATCGAGCAGTTCCTGCCGCGCGTGGACCTCACCCACGTCGTGGACACGTCTGGCGCGTACATTCCCGGACACGGCACGCCGACGGTGATCCTGTTCGGACGCAATCGCACGCCGGCCGCGCCGACGCGTACCGTGATGGGCATCCGCGGCGAGCCGAGCACGCCGGGCGACCCCGCCCGGGGACACGTGTGGGCGGCGATCGAGCGCCAGATCGATGAGGTGGACTCGGAGAGCGCCTTCGTCAGCGTGCGCGACCTGGAGCAGACGCAGCTCCACTCACACCCGTGGAGCATCGGAGGCGGTGGTGCGGCGGAACTCAAGGAACTGCTCGATGAGCGGTGCGACAGAACGCTGAGCGAGGTCGTTGAGTCAATCGGGTTCGCAAGCTTCCCAGGAACTGACGAAGCCTTCATTGCCGATCGCGCCACGTTCGCGAGGCGCGGGCTGGATCCGGCGCTGGTTCGCGACTTCGTGGTGGGCGATGTCGTTCGCGATTGGTCGATCAGCATCGAGGAGTACGCACTCGTTCCGTATGACGACCGCCATTGCCCGCTACCGCTTGACCCTGACGCGGCGTGGGCGCGCTGGCTCTGGCCGATGCGAACTGTCATCGGCAACACTGTGTCGTTCGGTGGCCGCACCCGGTTTCAGAATGGCGACGCTTGGTGGACGTGGTACCGCTGGATTACTGAGAAGTACGCCGCACCGTTGTCCATCACCTTCGCCGAAGTCGCCACGCACAACCACTTCGTGCTCGACCGCGGCGGCAAGGTGTTCAAGCAGACCGCGCCGGTCATCAAGCTGCCCGCCGACGCCACCGAGGACGACCATCTCGCCCTGCTCGGCCTCCTGAACAGCTCCACGGCCTGCTTCTACCTAAAGCAGATTGCGCACAACAAGGGAGCGACGAGCGATACCGGCGTTCTGCAGGCCGATCCTGAGCGATTCCGCTTCGTGTTCGGCGCTGGGAAGGTCGGCGAGTTTCCGGTGCCAGCCATGTCAGCGAAGCAACGTGATGCCCTCCTGGAAGTCACGAGGGCTCTTGACGCAGCTGGACGAGAACTTGGCGCGCCGCTGCTTGCCTCGCTTGAGATCAGCCAGGCGCCATTGTCTAACTTGACGACGCAAGTTGCGGAACTCGTTGCTCGGCGTGCCCGGCTGCGTGCGATGAGCGTGCGGTGGCAGGAGGAGTTGGACTGGCTTGTCTACGAAATCTATGGGCTCACCTCGCCAGGTGCGCCATATGCGTCGTTAGCCGGACGCACAGCTCCGGAGTTCATGTCGCCGCTTGCTGAAGAGGACCGGCCCTATCGTGGGGACACTCCTTCGATCGATGGTGTCGAGCCGCTTCGCGAGCGCCGCCAAAAAGCGATGGCTGAAGTCGAGGCGCTTGCGCTTATCGAGCAGCCTGATTACAAGCGCCGTTGGTTCAGATCCGCTGGGGCCTACAACGCAGAGAACCTGACCGACGAGACGTTACTTCAGCGTGGGTTCGAAAGCTGGCTGCTCGATCGGCTCGAGAGCACTACCTGGTGGTCATCGCCCGTGCTGCTGACGACGGCCGCGCTGTCAGATCTCGCGCGGCGCGACGTCGAGTGGATGGCGATGGCCGAGGCGTATCGCGGGCGGCCGGACTTCGACGTGACGACGCTGGTCACCGAGCTGGTGACCGCGGAGGGCGTGCCGTACCTGCCGGCGTACCGGTACAAGGAGAGCGGCCTGCGCAAGCGCGCGCAGTGGGAGGCCACGTGGGCGCTGCAGCGGCAGGAAGACGCCATCGACGCGCGTGTGGATCTGCCCGAGGGCGACCCGCAGCGCCTCACGCGCGAGGAGGCCGATCGCCTCAAGCGCACGCAGGTCGGTGACATTCCCGTGCCCCCGAAATACACCTCCGCCGACTTCCGCAAGGGCGACTACTGGCGCCTGCGCGGCAAGCTGGACGTGCCCAAGGAGCGCTTCATCCTCTACCCGGGCGCCGAGCGCGCCGACGACCCCACGCCCGTGGTGGGCTGGGCCGGCTGGGACCACCTGCAGCAGGCCCAGGCGCTCGCCGCGTACTACGTAGACCGGCAGAACGAGGGCTGGAGCCCCGAGCGTCTGACACCGCTGCTCGCCGGCCTCCTCGACCTCGCGCCCTGGCTGCAGCAATGGCACAACGAGTACGACCCGCAGTTCAACCTAAGGTTAGGTGACTACTACGCCGATTACGTCGACCAGCAGGCCCGCGCGCTCGGCCTCACCGTCGACGCCCTGCGCGCCTGGACACCCCCTGAACCCACCCGCGGCCGCAAGGCCCGGAAGGAGAGCGTGTAGTGGGCGACGCGTTGAAGCCGCTCTTCGAGTGGATTGTTTCCGGCACGGGTACCGCGGTGCTGTGTGGCCTCATTGCGGCGATCGGGGCAGGTTCGTACCTGTTCTATTTCCTGCCGCGGGTGATCAGCGTGCGCCGGCAAATGCGCGCAGCCCACGACCTCGTGCAAGCGCAGCCTGACGGGGAGACGTTCGCGGCATCCTTCGAGAGCATTCACGACGAGTTCAAGGATCATCCGCTCCTCGGTCACGCGTGGGAGGAGTTCACCGACTCGCTGGTCTGGCCACCGCACGTGGACGGCAGCACCCGGATCGGCAACACGCACGAGGCCGGCGCCTACTTCAGTGCGCCAGGCATCGCCCAGAGCCGCTTCAACCTGCGGTTCGTGCAGGCGGTCCCCGGGTATCTCACGGGCGGTGGCATTCTCGGCACGTTCATCGGGCTCGTCGCTGGCATCTCGCTGGCCAGCAGCGGGCTGGCGTCCGACAAGGTCGACGAGATCAAGCAGGCGCTCGGACCCCTCCTGGAGGGCGCCTCAGTGGCGTTCCTCACGTCTGTCGTCGGGCTGTTCGGCTCGATGCTGTTCTCGCTGGCCGAGAAGCTTCACCTGCACGCCATCGAGCGGGATGTCGACCGATGGAACGAGGCACTCGACAAGCGGTTGGTACGCGTCACGCCCGAGCGGCTTGCTCAGAAGCAGATTCAGGAAGCCATCAAGCAGACGCTGCAGCTCGAGACCTTCAATACGGACATGGCGATGTCAATCGCCAGAGAACTCGAGGGTCGGATGCAGCAGTCCTTCGGACCCCAGCTCGGACTCGTGGTGACGGGTCTGCAGGAGCTGAAGGGACAGCAGGCGCAGTTCAGCGAGGAACTATTGAACAAGGTGAGCGCCTCGCTGCGTGAGGCGCTGTCGGGTGCTGCCGGAACCGAGATGGAGCGCATGGGAGAGACGCTGTCTGGCCTGGTCAGCGTGCTCCAGCAGTCTGCCGGCATGCTGTCCTCGGGCCAGAGCGAGATGGCGCAGGCTGTATCGGGCATCATCGACCGCATCGAGCACGCCTTCGGTCAGAGCGCCACCGCGTTGAGCGCGGAGACCACGAAGGTCATCGAACGCCTGGTCCTGCAGATGGACGCGGCGGGCACTTCGACCGCCGGCGCGATGACGGCAGCCGGACGGCAGGCCGCTGAGTCCCTGACGACCGCCGGCAGTCAGGCCGCCAGGACCATGTCGGACGCCGCCATCGAAGCGGCACGACAGTTCGGCGAGTCTGCGACGCTTGTGACCGCCGGCGCCAACCGGTTTGGCGAGGTGGCCAAGCGGGTAGCCGATCTGCACGGCGAGCACGGGAAGTCGCTCCAGCAGGTGCAGGCCGTGCTCAAGGAGCTCCAGACCGTGCACGGCGCGTTCAAGCTCACGGTCGAACCGCTGAACGGCGCCGTCGCCGGGCTGCGTACGGTCAACGAAGCCCTCGGAGCGCGCGTGCAGGAAAGCACCACACTGCAGAAATCCCTGGTGGCGGCCGCAGCCGACGTGCGTGCGGCGCAGGAGCAGATGCGGCACGCGTTCGAGGACTATGAGTCTCGCTTCAAAGGCGTCGACGAATCGCTCGGGCGTACTTTCAAGGAGCTGAACAGCGGCGTTGATGCCTACTCCGAGACGATCCGCAGTTTCGTCGTCGAGACCGAGAAGTCCTTCAGCAAGGCCGTTGGCCAGCTCTCCGGCATCCTCAAGGGACTCGATGAGTCCGTGGAGGAACTCGCCAAGGTCAGGGCCCGGTGAAGGGCGCCGGCTTCCAGACCCAGGACGAGGGAGGCTACCTGGCATCGGTCAGTGACCTGATGTCCGGCCTGATCTTCATCTTCATCATCATGCTCGTGGCGTTCGCACTTGGCCTGCAGGCCCAGCAGGACCGCCTCGATCGCGCGAAGGAGGAGCGGTCGGCGCTACTCGAAGAGATTGAAAAGGACCTGCTGAAGCAGGGTATCGCGGTGAAGATCGAGAAGCGGCAGGGGGTGCTGCGCCTCGGGGAGAGCCTGCTGTTCGACCAGGGAAGGGCCGACCTGGGTGATCCCGCCAGGCGTACCGTCGGCAAGCTAGCGGCAGTTCTAATGGAGGTGCTCCCGTGCTACACGGAGGTGACGGGCGAGGTGGTGCGTCCGGACTGCGGGGAACGGGGCAAGGCAGGCAAGGTCGACGCGATCTTCATCGAGGGACACACTGACGACGTGCCGTTGAACGGCTACGGCCAGTATCGGGACAACTGGGATCTATCGATGGGCCGTGCCAAGTCGATCTTTACGGAGTTGCTCGGCGCGTCGAGGAATCAACTCGACCTGCTCCAGAATCGCGACGGCCAGCCCGTGCTCGGGCTGAGCGGGTATGCGGACCGGCGTGGCGTGGCTGGCAACGACAGCGACGAGAATCGTAAACGCAACAGGCGAATCGACTTGCGATTCGTCATGGTGCCACCCGATGACGAGCAGGAGCCAGCACCGGCCGTAGAAACTCAGCAGGGGCTCCAACGGTGAGCCTGCGACGGGCGCTCGGCAACGCCTGGCAGCCACCCACGGCGTTCTCGTGGCGACAGCAGCTGGTCCAGCGTGAAGTCGAGAGGGTTGCGAAGGTTTGGGGAGAGCGCGGCGAACACGCGCTCCCGAAGGTGGAACTCGACGCCACCGTGACGCGCATCAAGGAAGCGTGGAGCCGTGGACTTCCGCTGCGTACGCTGACGCGGCGCGACCGTTCATTGCTTCCGTTCGTGTTGTTTCACCCTTCAGGCAAGGGCCACGAACGGGAGTGGCTCGGCGCCGACCCGGCGTTCGCCCATGGTTTCCTGACGTTCCTGGAAGGTGAGTCGAGAGCCCTGTCGTCCACGGCTTTCGTGATGCTCCGTGATTATCCCCGTGTGCTCACCACGTTCGACCAGTTGCGACAGGGCTTCTGCGGCACGTTGATGCGCGACGAGGGACTCCGGACCGAGGCGTGGCGGTACCGCCAGCTGACCTACTCGCTGTTCATGCCGGACGGGCCATCGAGGCTCGCGATGATGATCGGTGAAGCGGATGGCTACGCCGACGCCCTGCTCCAGGACGCTGGCCTCGTGGACGAACTCGCCATCGGAGCCTTCATGCGCGAGGTACACGGGCGTGTTCTCGGCTTGGTGGGCGAGCGCTTGGCGAGCGGCGCCGATGCCAACTGGGTGCGCCGCCCGCTCGAGTTCCTGGGGAAAGGGCCAGGGCAGCTGCGCTTCGATGACGAGTGCGCCGCGGTAGCCAATGCGTTGTTTCTGCCATGTGCTGCCAAGCCACCACAGGAGTCGACGCGGAAGGTGATCCACGACTTCGCCCTCGGGCACCTCGACGACCCCAGGGTCTCGCAGAAGAAGTGGCTGGGTGCGCCGGACGCGCGAGACATCTTCCTGCAGTGGCTAGTTGGCGCCACGCTCGAGCAGTTCTTCCGGATCATCTCGAAGAGTGCCAAAGCGAACCACTGGCGCTATCGACAGAAGTTCTGGGCCGCGTACCTCAAGAGAGGCCTCATCCAGGACGCATGGGTTGTGCTCGGTGACCAGGCGCGTGAGCACGCGCGGGCGATCCTCGAGCCGCATGAGCGACGCTACGGCATTCTCACGCGGACGTCCTCTGACAAGTCGGTTCTGCTGCTGCGCGTGTCCGGGCTGACGATCGCCGAGTGGAGCCACGACAGTCCGTGCTTCGTGTGGCCGGCAGATGCGAGGCGCGCGCCGAAGTTGCACGGCAAGGAGTACGAACGCGAGCAACTGCGCGGCGCCGATGCCGACATAGCCCGAGGGCTGTGCCATAGCCAGTGGCACCGTGGCAGCGAGAACTACACGTGGCAGGGGCAGCTCGCCAACCACATCGCTCGACAGGTCGGCGTGAGCATCCCGCTATCCGAGTACCGCGTTGCAGGGTGAGTGATGGGTGTATTGCAGGCTGCAGCCGGACCTACGGCGGTGACGTTCACAGTCTCTGGTGACCATGGCCAGGTCGCCATCGACGCATGGGCTCTGGAGGATGGTCTGAAGACGACGGCCGGAGCGGCCGCGCGCGTCGGTGTGCTGACGCGGCTGGCGTCGGAGGAACGCGCGGCGGTCGGCAGCGACGGGCATTCGATCGAGGTGCCTGCAGTGGAGATTGCCGCACTGCCGGCATCCCTTCTGGGATCGCTCGACCTGCCGCCGGCAGCACCATACACAGTGCAGCTCACCAAGCATGGGCTGATTACCGATCTCGGCTTCACGGTCGAGGCGCGCCTCGTCGCGCCAGGAGGTCGCCCGATCATGGGCGCCGTGCGAACGGGCGTGGTCCTCACTGTTGGCACCCGCCGCTACACCCTGCTCGATCCCGTGTTCGGCACCCTGTGCGCAGTGGATGCCCTGCGCAGCGCAACGACCGAGGACGAGCGCTTCGCCGCGCTTGGCCAGCTGCAGGAGTGGCTGCCGCCTGACGCACTGGCCGACCCATACCTCACGCAGATCAGGGTTGTCCGGGCCGATACGTTCAGCCTGCGCCTCGAGCGCGCCGCCGACGGC
Organism: Acidobacteriota bacterium; assembly: GCA_023429845.1. Lineage (GTDB taxonomy): Bacteria > Acidobacteriota > Vicinamibacteria > Vicinamibacterales > Vicinamibacteraceae > Luteitalea. The sequence continues at coordinate 30,379 of JAEZCY010000357.1, read as the reverse complement.
AGCGTGCAGTTCGATCCCGTGCCTCTCCGCCGTGCGGATGCTCCGATTGACGCGGATGCCTCAGAAGGCGAAGGGCGTGAGTCGCGTCAGGTGCTGCCCGAGGCGCGTCAGCAGGAGTGGGCCTCGCATTTCCGCAAGGTGCAGGTGCGGGGCAAGCTGCCGGCGGGTCAGGGATGGTACGTCACCGTATCGCCTGGCCTGAAGAAGGCATTGGAAGTGGTCAAGGCGAAACAATTGGCGCCGGCTGAGGAGCGCGCGGCGTTCGCCCGTAATCCGCGGGCAGCTCTCCGCGCCCAGCTGATTGCGGAGGGGCAGGACGAGGACGAAGGTGTCGCGCAGGAAGTCGAGGCGTTGTTTGCCGAGCTCGGTGCGTACGGCGAGCGTGTGAAGGAAGTTGGTCTGTGGCAGCCGAAGGTGCTGCCGGTGACCTCGGGGCCGCAGCAGGCGTGGCTGCCCGATGAGGACATGGGGCTGCAAGTCGGCGACACCTTCATACATGTGGCACCCGACCGTGCGGCCCCGCTGCTGGCGACGTTGAAGGAAGCCAGAGCCGCTGGCCGACCCACCGTGACGTTCGACGGGCATGTCATCCCCGTGACGGATCAGTCGATCGCGGCCGCACAGGCGCTCGTGGCTCACCACGTGGCGCGGGCAAGAACACCAGCAGGGTCATCCCCCGCATCGGCTGACGGAAAACTCGTGGCCGTCGTACAGGACAACCTGGAGAACTCCGTCTTCTCGCGCCAATCGCGGGAAGGTCAAGGTTCACCAGGAGATCTTCCGCGTCTGCTGAAGTCGACCTTCTACGACTTCCAGCACGAGGGCTTTCGATGGTTGCAGGATCTGTGGTGCAAGGGCGCGCCGGGCGGCATCCTTGCCGACGACATGGGCCTTGGCAAGACCCTTCAGACCCTCGCTTTCCTGTCGTGGGTGAAGGAGCATCGCACTGGTCCGCACAAGCCCATGCTGATCGTTGGACCCACTGGGCTACTGCGCAACTGGCGCGCCGAGCACGAGATCCATCTCGAGCCGCCAGGACTCGGGTACGGAATCGAAGCGCATGGCAGCGAACTGGCCCGCCTGCGGATTCCTGGTGGGGGACGCGCTGGTGAGCTGGCATCAGGGTTGCCCAGCCTGGATCTCGAAGCCCTGAAGTCGGCCGACTGGGTGCTCACGACGTACGAGAACCTTCGGGACTACCAGCACAGCTTCGCGCAGGTCGGGTGGAGCGTCGTGGTGTACGACGAGGCGCAGCGCATCAAGAACCCGCTCGCCATGACCACGCAGGCGGCGCAGGCCGTCGAAGCCGAATTCTCGCTGGCCGTCACCGGGACGCCCGTCGAGAACGAACTGAAGGATCTGTGGTCCATTGCCGATACGGTGCAACCCGGGCTGCTGGGCGCGTACAAGCCATTCTCGGACCGGTTCGAGAAGGCGGGCCCCGACAGCGCCGAGCGCCTGGCTGAACTCCGCCGCATCGTGCAGGAGGACAACCCGCCGCCGATGATGAAGCGGCGCCTCAAGAAAGATCACCTGAAGGGGTTGCCGCCGCTTCACGTGCACGTGCAGCAGATGACCATGCCGCCGCTGCAGGCGGAGCGGTACAACCTCGTGCTCGCAGAGGCGCGGGCGAGCGGGACGATGAACGAGGCAAAGATGCTGAAGGCGCTGCAGGGAATGCGCGCCGTGTCACTGCATCCGCTGCCGGAGCAGACGGTTCCGGACGACGAGTTCATCACGGCATCGGCGCGATTGACGCATGCCATCTCGGTCCTCGATGGCATTCGCGATGCCGGCGAGAAGGCGCTGATCTTCGTCGAGTCGCTCGACATGCAAGCGGCGCTCGTCGAGATCCTGCAGCGACGCTATCGCCTACCCGCGCCTCCGCCCGTGATCAATGGGGGTGTGCCGGGACACAAGCGGAAGGACCGAGTCGACGAGTTTCAGAGTCGCCGCGGCTTCGACGTGATGCTGTTGTCGCCACGAGCGGGAGGCGTCGGGCTCACGATCGTGGAAGCCAACCACGTGATCCACCTGAGTCGTTGGTGGAACCCGGCCGTGGAAGACCAGGCGACCGACCGCGTCTATCGCATCGGGCAGCAGCGCGAGGTGCACGTGTACCTGCCACTCGCGATCCACCCGCAACTTGGCAATGGCAGCTTCGATTCGCTATTGCACGCCCTGCTCGAACGGAAGCGCGCGCTCAGTCGTGGCGTGTTGGCACCCGCAATCGCGACCGAGGGGGACCTGAAGGACCTATTTGCCGCTTCCATTGGCGCCAAGACGTGACCGTGTAGCCCGTCTCGCTTGGCAGAACTTGGGTGAGCGACAGGGCCCGACCGCCCAGGGACGGGACAACCGAGATTGAGAGGCGCTCTAACGAGATGTCGACGAGGGAACAACGATGACTACCAAGAAGCCCGAGAACGTCGTGAGTCCGGCGCAGAAAGCTATCGAGACCAAAGGCCCCATTGAGAGGAAGCGCGCGGCACGAATGGCGGCCTGGACGAAGAAGCACGGTAAGGATGACGCCAGCAACCCGCACTCCCGGCAGAACACCCGGTAAGGTTGAGTCCCGCTCCGACGCGCCGGGTTGCCTCACCGGGCATGAGCCAGGGCGAGCTTGTCGTTGTCGGAAACGGTCCCGGCGGTACACTGGCCTGATGGAACTGCACCTGTCGCGTGAACTCGAAGGCAAGCTGGCCGCGGCGGCCACCCGCCGGGGCGTGTCGGTCGAGGTGCTGGCCCGCGAGGCACTCGAGCGTGCGGTCGACTACGACGACTGGTTCGTCCACGAGGTCGAGACCGGCGTCGCCCAGATCGGTGCCGGCCAGACGCTGGCCCATGATGCCGTCGGCACCCGACTGGCGAAGAAGCTCGCCGACCACGACGCTGCTCGCTGATGCACCTGCGCTGGACGGAGGCGGCGGTCGCGGACCTGGAGCGCATCACCGACTACCTCCTTGCCCAATCGCCGGATCGAGCGCCCGATCTCGTGAGGTCGATCTATCACGCCCCGGAGGCGCTGTTGGAGTTCCCGCGCCTCGGACGTCCCGGAAAGCGCACCGACACCCGCGAACTCGTGCTGTCCCCGCTGCCGTGGGTTGTCGTCTACACCGTTCGGGATGATGTCGTCCACATCGTCCGCATCCTGCACGCCGCGCAACGCTGGCCATGAACGCTGGAAAACGCCTCTCGCCTGACATGCCCCTGATCAGCGACGTCCTCAAACTGCCCCGCAGCGTCAACCGCGGCGACTTCGTGCTGCGTCTCTCCGAGGGCATCACCGACGCGCACGCGGACGCGACGCTGCGCGACTACGTGGTCACGCCGCAACTCGCGGCCAACTTCAAGGACGCGCTCGCATTCGTTCGCGGCGCGCTCGAGTCTGGCAGCAGCAAGGGCGCCTACCTGCACGGCAGCTTCGGCAGCGGCAAGAGCCACTTCATGGCCGTGCTGTTCCTGTTGCTGCGCGGCAACCCGAAGGCGCGCGCCCTGCCGGAACTCGCAGAAGTGGTGCAGGCGCAGGACACGTGGGCCGAGGGCCGCAAGTTCCTGCTCGTGCCCTACCACATGATCGGCGCGCACTCGATGGAGTCGGCCATCCTCGGCCAGTACGTCGAGTTCGTGCGTCGCCTGCACCCTGAGGCGCCGACGCCTGGCGTGTACCTTTCGGGGCCGCTGTTCGACGACGCCCGCAATCTTCGCCAGACGATGGGCGACCAGGCGTTCTTCGACGCGCTGAATCGGGGCAAGGGCGGCGGGGGCGGCTGGGGCAACATCGGGGCCGCCTGGGATGCTGCGCGTTTCGATGCGGCAACGGCCGCGCCGGAAGACGCCGAAGACCGCGTGCGCCTGGTCGGCGACCTCACGGACACGCTGTTCACGGCGTACGCCGGCATCGCGTCGGGGCAGGGCCGCGGTTTCGTGAGCCTCGACAAGGGCCTGTCGGTCATCAGCCATCACGCGCGGTCGCTCGGCTACGACGCGGTCATCCTGTTTCTCGACGAGCTGATTCTCTGGCTCGCGAGCCGTGCCGCAGACAGTCGCTTCCTCAGCGAGGAAGGCCAGAAGCTCGCCAAGCTGGTCGAGGCGCAGGACCCCGGACGTCCCATCCCGGTCGTCAGCTTCGTGGCCCGCCAGCGCGACATCCGCGACCTGGTGGGGGAACACTCGGTGGGCGCGCACGCGCTCGCCTTCAACGACGTGTTCCGCTGGTGGGAAGCACGCTTCCACGTCATCACGCTGGAGGACCGCAACCTGTCGGCCATCGCCGAGAAACGCGTGCTCGCGCCGGTCTCGCCGGCCGCCCGCGCGCAGGTGGACGCGGCGTTCACGCAGGCGACCAGTCGGCTGCGTCCCGACGTCCGCCAGGCCCTTGTCAGCCGTGGTTCGGACGCCGAGTTCCGCCAGGTGTACCCGTTCTCGCCGGCCCTAGTGCAGGTGCTGGTGGCCGTGTCGTCGATGCTGCAGCGCGAGCGTACCGCGCTGAAGGTGATGCTGCAGCTGCTCGTGAACCAGCGCGACACGCTGGAGCTCGGACAGCTCGTGGCCGTGGGCGACCTGTTCGACGTGATCGCGGAGGGCGACGAGGCCTTCAACGAGCAGATGCGGCAGTACTTCGACGGCGCCCGCCGGCTGTGGGCCACCAAGCTGCGGCCGATGCTCGAGGCGCAGCACGGTGTCACGGAGGAGGAACTCGCGACGCGCCCTTGGAGCGACCCCGTGGCCACCGCGTTCCGCGCCGACGCACGACTGCTCAAGACGCTGCTCATTGCCGCGCTGGTGCCGAACGTGGATGCGGTCCGCGCGCTCGATGCCCGCCGGCTTGGTGCCCTGAACTACGGCAGCCTGAAGGCACCCATCCCCGGTCAGGAAGACTCGCTCATCATCGGACGGTTGCGGAACTGGGCCGCCAACGTCGGCGAGATCCACATCAGCGACGACCGCACCAACCCCACGGTGTCGCTGCAGATCACCGGCGTGGACGTCGACGGCATCCTCGCGCAGGCCAGCGCCGAGGACAACCCGGGCAACCGCCTCCGCAAGATCCGCAGCCTGGTGTTCGGCCTCTGCGGCATCCAGGATCGCGACGAGCTGTTCCTGTCGCACGAGGTCGTGTGGCGCGGCACGAAGCGCCGGGTCGAGGTCCGCTTCAGCAACGTGCGCGACCTGCCGATGGACTCGCTGCGGGCCCGCGGCACCGACTGGCTGCTGGTGATCGATTTCCCCTTCGATGAGCAGGGCCGCACGCCCGCCGACGACCGCCGGCGCGTCGAGGCGTTCCGCGAGACCGAAGCCCCCTCGAACACCATCGTCTGGATCCCGGCGTTCCTGAGCCGCGTGTCGCTCGGCGAGCTGAAGCAGTTGATCCTCATCGATCACGTGCTTGCCGGCGATCGCCTGATGACCTACACGGCACACCTCACGCAGACCGAGCGCGAGTCGGCTCGCGTGCTGCTCGAGAACCAGCGCTCGCAGCTCAACGCCAAGCTCCGCATGGTGCTCGAGGGCGCGTACGGCATCGCGAGGGAGATCGAAGGCAGCATCGACACCTCGCTCGAGCATCCGCCCGCCGATCGCTTCCAGTCGCTCGACCCCACCCTCAAGTTGCAGCCGCCGGTGGGACCGACGATGGCGGAGGCGGTGAAGCAGTTGCTGGATCAGGCGCTGCAGCACCAGTTTCCGGCCCATCCCCGCTTCGACCTCGATGGCGACATCCGTCCGGCGATGCTCAAGCGTGTGTACGCCGAAGTGCAGCGTGCCATCCCCGAACCGCGGCTCTTCGTCGAAGCACCAGACACGCGGCGCGTGATGCGCCAGATCGCCGTACCGCTCTCGCTCGGCGAGATGGGCGAGCAGCACTTCGTCCTGAAGAACGCCTGGGCGCAGCACTTCGACAGGAAAATCGCGGAGCACGGCGGCGCTATCACCGTGCGGCGCCTCCGCGGCTGGATCGATGAGCCCACGCCGCGAGGGCTCCCCACAGATGTCGCCAATCTCGTCATCCTCACCTATGCGGAGCAGAGGAACCTGCGATTCCTGCTGCACGGCGGACCAGCCACACCGACGGTCGACTCGCTGCACGACGACCTCGAGTTGCGCGAGATCGACCTGCCCTCGCCTGCCGAGTGGAACGAAGCGCGGTCACGTGCCAGCAAGATCCTCGGCCTCGCGTTGCTGGAGCAGCGGACGGCCTCGAACGTGGCTGAAGCCGTCGGGGCCATCCAGGAGGCGACCAGGGGCCTGCGCACTCCGGCGACGCACCTCGTCGACGCCCTGAAGGCCCGCGTCGCGCAGCTCGGCATCGAGGACGAGCGCGTCACGCGACTGCGGACGGCACGTGCGGCGCTGACGCTCGTGGCCGCCGTGGACCAGGCGACGCCCGACCTGGCGATCGGAAAGCTGGCTGGCGCGCCGCTCGACGGCGACCCCGTGGCGCTCGGCACGAGCCTGAAGACGGCGGAGATCGTGGCGGGCGCGTTGCGCCAGGCCTCGTGGACGATCATCGACCCGGCCATGCACCTGGCGGACGAGGCGCGACGAGACGACGCTGCACGGCTGCGGGGCGATGTGGAGCAGGCGCTGTGCGCGGACGAGTACGTGACGGCGCTCAGACCCGCACTGGAAGGCGCACAGGCCGCTGCCGCTGCGCTTCTGGCGCGGGCGAGCGCGACATCGCCGTCGGGCCAATCCCGGGAGCAACAGCGGGTGAAGCCCGGACTGAAGCGCGTGCGTCGTGATGGGCTCGCGCTCAAGGCCGCGCGCGAGCTGCTCGACACACTTGCCGACAAGCGTGACGTGTCGGTGACGGTCGAGTGGACCGAGCCGGAGTAGCCCGTGCATGGAGGAACTCGCCCGACGCCTGCTCGTCGACCTGTTCGGCCCGTCCGCCCGATTCCACGACGGGCAGTGGGAGGCCGTACACGCCGTGGCAGCAGGACGGCGGCGCGTGCTCGTGGTGCAGCGCACCGGCTGGGGCAAGAGCCTGGTGTACTACATGGCCACCCGCCTGCTGCGTGAAGCGGGTGCCGGTCCGACCATCCTGATCTCGCCGCTGCTCTCGCTGATGCGCAACCAGGAGCAGATGGCCGAGCGCATGGGGGTGCGTGCGGCGCGCATCGACAGCACCAATGTCGATGACTGGGAGGCCGTCGAGCAGCGGCTGCACGACGACTCGCTCGACCTGTTGATGATCTCGCCCGAGCGGCTCGCCAACGACCGCTTCCAGACGGTGACGCTCCCGGCCGTCCGTGGCGGCATCGGCCTGTTCGTGGTGGACGAGGCCCACTGCATTTCCGACTGGGGGCATGACTTCCGCCCCGACTACCGCCGCATCGTCCGTGTACTTCAGGCGCTGCCCTCCACCGTGCCCGTTCTCGCCACGACCGCGACGGCCAACGAGCGCGTGATTGGCGACATCCGCGATCAGTTCGGCGGTGCCATCGACGTCATCCGCGGGCCGCTCGCCCGCGAGACGCTGCATCTCCAGAACATTCCGATGGCCAACCAGGCGGCGCGTCTCGCCTGGCTCGCCGAGCACCTCCCCACCATGCCCGGCAGCGGCATCGTCTACTGCTCGACAACGTTCGACTGCGATCGCGTGTCGGCATGGCTGCGTTCCCGAGGCATCGAGGCGCCCGCCTATCACGGGGGCCTGCCAGCCGAGGAGCGACCGCCGCTCGAGCAGCGGCTGCTCGACAACGACGTCAAGGCGCTCGTGTCCACCGTGGCGCTCGGCATGGGATTCGACAAGCCCGATCTCGGCTTCGTCATCCACTACCAGCGCCCGGGCTCCGCCGTGGATTACTACCAGCGCATCGGCCGCGCCGGTCGAGCGGTGCGTGATGCACAGGTGGTGCTGCTGGGTGGCGCGGAGGACGACCAGATCCAGGAGTACTTCATCAGGTCGGCGTTCCCGTCGCCCGAGCACATGCACCGCGTGCTGTCCGAGATCGACGCGGCCGACGGCGGGATGACCACGCGCCAACTGCAGGCAGCGCTCAACATCACGGCCACGGGCCTCATCCGCACGCTCAAGCTGCTCGAAGTCGATGGTGCGGTTTACAAGGAGGGCAGCGGGTACTTCGCGTCGGGTGCGCCCTGGACGCCAGACGACGCGCGCATTCAGCGGGTCACGGAGACCAGACGTCACGAGCTCTCGCGCATGCAGGAGTTCATGCGCACGGGCACATGCCTCATGGAGTACCTGACGACGGAGCTCGATGATCCAGGGGCTGCCCCCTGCGGGCGATGCGCCAACTGCGCGGGGCCCTTCGTGGCCAGCGACGCGAGTGACGCGCTGGTGCGGCACGCGGTGGATTTCCTCAGGCGTTCCTCGTTCGAGATTGCTCCGCGCAAGCGCAGCGCGGCCAATCGCAACATCCCGCCCGAGGAGCGGGCGGAGCCGGGTCGGTGCCTGAGCTACTACGGCGACGCGGGCTGGGGCACCCTCGTGGCGTCCGGCAAGTACGAACACGCGCGCTTCGGCGACGAACTAGTGAGGGCGGCCGTGGGGGTGCTGCGCGAGTGGGCGCCGAGGCCCTCGCCTGCATGGGTGACGGCCGTGCCGTCCCTGCGGCATCCAGACCTGGTGCCCGACTTCGCGCGTCGGCTCGCCGCGGCGCTCGGGCTGCCGTTTCATCCGGCGCTCCGCAAGGTGCGTCACACCCCGCCGCAGAAGACGATGGAAAATGGTGTGCATCAGGCGCGCAATGTCACCGATGCCTTCGCGGTGGCGACGGACGAACTGCAACCCGGGCCGGTGCTGTTGGTCGATGATCTGGTGGATTCGCGCTGGACGTTCACCGAATGCGCGCGGGTGCTGCGCGTGGCCGGCGCTGGCCCGGTGCATCCGTTCGCCCTGGCGACCAGCGGAGGAGACGACGAGTGACGATCGACACGGCGATGGGCCCGGATGCGCAGGGCTTGATCCTGCTGTGCTCCACGCTAGGCCTCGCCCGCGACGGCAAGCCGCTGTCTGCGGCGGAGTGGAAGGCGGTGGCACCGGCGATCGAGCGGGCCGGTATGCGGCCGGGCGATTTGCTTGGCCTGTCGGTCGGCGACACCGCGCGTGCTCTGTCCATCCCGACGACCCTCGCCACCAGGATGGTGGAACTGCTCGCCAGGGGTGGCCAGTTGGCCCTCGAACTCCAGCGACTCCAGGCTCGCGGCATCTGGGTGTGTACGCGCGTCGACGACGACTACCCGAAGCGGTTCCGCACGCGACTGAAGGCCCAGTCCCCAGCCGTGCTCTGTGGAGCAGGTCCCTTGCCCGCCGCCGACGCTCCCGCTCTGGCCATCGTCGGATCGCGTGACGTGGACGATACGGGGCTGGCGTTCACGCGCCGTGCTGGGGCTGCATGTGCTCGCGCAGGCGTGACGGTCGTCTCGGGGGGCGCGCGCGGCGTCGACATCACCGCGCAGGAGGCGGCCCTCGATGCAGGCGGACGCGTATGCGCCGTGCTCGCGGACAGTCTCGAGAAGGCGCTGCAGAAGCGCGCGCTGCGTGAGGCGGTGCGCGAGGGTCGGCTCACGCTGATGACCGCGGTCCACCCATCGACGCCGTTCTCGGCTGGCATCGCCATGGCGCGCAACAAATTCATCTACGCGCTGTCCTCTGCCGCCGTAGTGGTGGCCAGCGCGGAGGGAACGGGCGGCACGTGGGCCGGTGCCACCGAGGATCTCGAGCGCGGCTGGGTTCCGCTGTTCGTTCGCGACGGGATGGACGCGCCGGCGGGGAACCGCGCGCTCGTCGCCCGTGGTGCGCACGCGATCGCCGAGGACGACGAGGCGGTTGCGCAATTGGTGCGCGCAGCTGTCGACGGCGACGCACCGACGTACCATGCAGCGGCGCAGCCTGCGCCGACGCCAGCACATGTCGCCGAGTCATCGGCGCCCTCTTACGGCCGGAACACGGTGGTCGAGTCGCCAACGCCTGTCGCCCCGGGAAAGCTCTTCGACTGATGACGACCGTGGTCGCACAGCCGCCTCGTGCCCTGCCGCTGACGCCGGCGCTTCTGGTGCAGCACGTACGGGCCATCCGCAACAAGCTGGAGGGGCACTCCGGCGGTCAGCCGGCGGGGGCACCGCACGTGTTCGCGCTGCGCAGCGGTGCCACGTGGACCGGACCGGCGTCCCTCGACGTGGACGGCCAGCCGGTGGACGTGGTCGCTGCGGTCTCGACACTTCACGTGCGCGAGTTGCTCGCGGCGCGCGTGGCTGGCATGCCCGACCTCGTCCTCATCACGCCGCTCACCGAGGCCGACCTCGGCGCCGACGTGATGGCGCGTCTGGCGGGACGGCGCGTCGTGGCGCTCGAGCCGTGGACGCTGGTGCTCGAGGCGTTCCGCGCGCGTGACCTCGATGCGCGACTGCTCGCGCATCGCTGGATGGCCCTGGCGCTGCTCGAGGCGATGCCGGCGAACGGCTACGTGCCCGTCGCGGCAGGAGTGCTGGACAGCGAGACCGCGTGGGCGGCGCTGCTCCAGCAGCGTCTTGGTCTTGCCGTGGCCCAGCCAGACGTCGTCGTCCTGCTCGAGTGGGCCGCCGACCCACAGCACATCGAACGCTGGCGCCAGCTGCCGACCGATGTGCGCGATGGCGTGCGCGCCTGGCTCGTCGAGCATCTCGGCGACGTGGCGTCCTTCATCGTGGATGCCGCAGCGGCGGGGCACGATGCGCTTGCGCTCGGGCTCGTCTGCGACGTGCTGTTTCACGAGCACCTTCCGCCCAGCGTCCCGCCGGGGCTCGGCCGGGACGCGCGCGATGCCGCCATCCGTTTCGAGTCGTTCATCGGCGGCCGTCCATTGACGACGGCAGCCGGCCTTGCGTGGGCGCGAGGTGCCGTGGCGATCGCGTCACGTCCGCGCGATGCTCGTCAGGCCGGCGCGCTGCGTGCGGCATCGGACAATGCCGAGCGCGCGCTGGCGCATTTGCAGGCTGAACGTCTGGCCGTGCACAGCGATGTCCTGGCTTCCGGGTTCGACCGGCGTTGCGAGGCCTTTGCGGACGCGCTGCTAGTGTATCTACAGGACGCCAGGCAGCGAGATCACGTACACGATGCCCGGCGGCTCCTGCGCGCACACCGAGCGGGCGCGCTGCCGTCGAACAGGGAGCGGCTGGAGCGGCTCGAGATGGCGCTGCGCCTCGCGCGGTGGGTACATGAGCGCGCGCCAGAGATGCCCCGTTCACTGGCCGAAGCGGCCAGAGTGCAGGTCCAGCAGGACGGCCTCGCGGACTGGGCGCGTGCCGTGGCGAGATCGGCCGACCCGTCCGCTGCCGTGGCCGACGCGTGTCGCGAGGTACTGGAGTCCGTTCGTCACGCGGTGCGTCGACGACAGGAAGCCTTCGCCTCGCAATTGACGCACTGGCTCGAGCTGGACACCGACCCCGGCGTGCTGCTTGTCGAGCACGTGCTCGACGCGCGAGTGGCGCCACTGGCAGCCCACGCGCCAGTGCTGCTGCTCGTGATGGACGGCATGAGCGCCGGCCCCTGCCTCGAACTGGCGCAGAGCCTCGCCGAGGACGGCTGGACGCCTCTGGCCCCTGACGACGCCTTGTCGCCGGAGCCCGTGCTTGCGCTGCTGCCGTCGCTGACAGCGGTCTGTCGCACGAGCCTGCTGAGCGGCAGCATCGTCGAGGGCGCCGCCGCCGACGAAGCGCGCAACTTCGCCGCCCATACCGGACTCGTCGCCCGAAGCACGCCGGCGCTGCCGCCGGTGCTGTTCCACAAGGCGGGGCTCGCCGAGGACCACGGCGCGCTCCAGGCGCCGCTGCGCAAGGCGCTCGCCAACCCGAAACAGCGGGTCGTGGGCGTCGTGATCAACGCCATCGACGACCACCTGCTGAAGGCCGACCAGGTCCGCAACCGGTGGACCGTCGCCGACGTGCCGATGCTCCCAGCGGTCCTGAGCGACGCACGCGCGGCCGGGCGCGTGGTGGTGCTCACGTCCGATCACGGACACGTCCTCGACGATCGCAGCACGCAGCGCGCTGGCGGACAGTCCGACCGCTGGCGGCCGGCCGACACACCGGCGGCAGAGGGCGAGGTCCTCGTGCGCGGCCCGCGTGTGATCGCGCCAGGCCATGCCTGCGTGCTTGCCGTGTCCGAGCAGCTTCGCTACCGCAGCAGGAAGAACGGCTATCACGGTGGCGGCTCGCCCCAGGAAGTCGTGGCGCCGCTGGTCGTGCTCGCGAGTGGTACCACGGCGGTGCCCGGGTGGCAGGAGGCGGCGCTGCCGGCGCCCGACTGGTGGACGTTGGAGTACGAGGACCTTCGCGTGTACTCGCCGCCGCCAGCAGAGCCCGTGACCGCGGCGAAGCCGAAAGCCGCCAAGCCGCTGCTGTCGCTTGTGGACGATGAGCCAGCCGCACCGGCAGCTCCGGGTGCCGACGGCTCCCTGGCGGCACGGTTGCTCCGGTCCGAGGTGTACGCGACGCAGAAGGCGCAGCAGGCGCGCGCCGCGGTGCCCGACGAGCGTGTGAAGGCGGTCGTCTCGCAACTGCTGACGCGCGGAGGGAAGAGCACGAGGACGGCGCTCGCGGCGACGCTCGGCGTGCCCCCGCTGAGGCTCGGTGGTCAGCTCGTGGCCATCAGGTCGCTCCTCAACGTCGAGGGCTACGCGGTGCTGTCGATCGACGAGACGAGCGACACCGTGACACTGAACCCCGACTACCTCGTGTCGCAGTTCGAGCTGCACTGAGATGAGCGTCGAGATCAGCCCGCAGCGACGGCTCGACATCATCGACGCGCTGCGCCGCGGCACGGTCCCGCGTGCCGGGCTCGACACGTTCGCGGTAGGCGTGGAGCGCTGGCAGACCGCGCTCGACGAGGAGCTGCAGCGCGTGCGGTCCGGTGCCGGGGTGTTCAAGGCGGTGCGTGGCGAGTACGGCAGCGGCAAGACCTTCGTGGCGCGCTGGATCGAGGAGCGCGCCCGTCGTCAGGGCTTTGCCACGGCCGAAGTGCAGATCTCCGAGACCGAGACGCCGCTGCACAGGCTCGAGACCGTGTACCGCCGGCTCATCGAGCGCCTGGCCACGACGGATGTGACGGACGGCGGGTTCCGGTCGGTCATCGAGCGCTGGTTCTACGTCCTCGAGGAGGACGCGCTCGCCGCCGGTGACGTCAGCGAGCACGACACGGCGGCCCTGCTGGCGCGCACGTCGAAGCTCCTCGAAGAGCGGCTTGCCGAGATCACGCGCCATGCGCCGATGTTCGCCACGGCGTTGCGCGGCTATCGAGAGGCCGCGGCACGGGGGGACGCCGCGCGCGCCGAATCCCTGCTGGCGTGGCTCGGCGGGCAGCCGAATGTCGCCGCTGCCGCCAAGCGCGAGGCAGGCATCAAGGGCGACCTCGATCACTTCGGAGCGCTCGGCTTCCTGCAGGGTCTGCTCGCGGTGCTGCGCGACGCCGGCTTCAGCGGCCTGGTCGTCGTGCTGGACGAGGTCGAGACACTGCAACGAATGCGCGGCGACGTGCGTGAGCGCGCCCTCAACGCGTTGCGTCAGCTGATCGACGAGGTCGACTCCGGACGGTTTCCGGGCCTCTACCTGCTCATTACCGGCACGCCCGCCTTCTTCGATGGCGCGCAGGGCGTACAGCGTCTGCCGCCGCTGGCGCAACGCCTGCACGTCGACTTCACGACCGACGCGCGCTTCGACAACCCACGCGCCGTGCAGATTCGACTGGCCGCGTTCAATCAAGAACGGCTCGAGGAGGTGGGGCGGCGTATCCGCGACGTCTACGCTTCCCATACGCCATCGCGCGAGCGTCTTCTGAGCGTCGCCGATGACGCGTACGTGCGCGACCTGGCGCGAGGTGTGGCGGGCCGCCTCGGAGGCAAGGTCGGTATCGCCCCGCGCATCTTTCTGAAGAAGCTGGTGGCCGACGTGCTCGACCGCGTCGATCAGTTCCCCGACTTCGACCCGCGCCGCGACTACGCGCTTACGGTGGTCGAAACAGAGATGACCGCCGTCGAGCGCGCGGCGTCCGGTGCCGCGTCCGTGGACGACATCGCCCTCGAACTGTGAGCTTCGACCGCCTGCACCCGGCCGTCCAGCACCACATCGCCAACTCGCTTGGCTGGCGCTCGCTGCGTCCTCTCCAGGAGCAGGCGATTGCGCCCATCCTCGATGGCGCGCACGCGATGCTGGTGGCGCCCACTGCGGGCGGCAAGACCGAGGCGGCGACGTTCCCGGTGCTGTCGCGCATGCTGGAGGAACGCTGGAGCGGTCTGTCGACGCTCTATCTCTGCCCGTTGCGGGCTCTGCTGAACAACCTGCAGCCTCGGCTCGAGGGCTACGGTCGCCTGGTCGGACGCCGGGTCGCAATGTGGCACGGCGACGTCGGCGACACCGAACGCCGTCGCATCCTCGCCGACCCGCCAGACGTCCTTCTCACCACGCCCGAGTCCCTCGAAGTGATGCTCGTCAGTCGTCGTGTCGAGCATGCCGCGTTCTTCCGTCGGATTCGTTCCGTGGTCGTCGACGAGGTCCATGCCTTCGCGGCCGATGATCGGGGCTGGCACCTGCTGTCGGTGCTCGAGCGCATCCAGCAACTCAGCGAGTTCGCGGTCCAGCGCGTAGGTCTCTCCGCGACGGTCGGCAACCCGGTAGACGTTCTGGAATGGCTCGCTGGATCGTCGCCGGGAGATCGGCAGGTCGTGCAGATCGCGGCGGCTGCGGGCGTGGCGTCCGACGTGACGGTGGACTACGTCGGTGGCATCGAGAACGCGGCCACCGTGATTGCTCGCCTGCACAATGGCGAGAAGCGACTCGTGTTCTGCGACAGCCGTGCGCGCGTCGAGGAGCTGGCCGCATACCTCCGAAAGCGCGACGTCGACACGTACGTCTCGCATTCCTCGTTGAGTCCCGACGAGCGGCGCCAGGCGGAGGCTGCCTTTGCGTCTGGCAGCAACTGCGTGATCGTCGCCACCGGCACGCTCGAGCTCGGTATCGACGTCGGCGATCTCGACCGCGTCATCCAGATCGATGCGCCTACGCAAGTCTCGTCGTTCCTTCAGCGCCTTGGCCGCACGGGCCGTCGCGCGGGCACAACACGCAACTGCCTGTTTCTCGCCACCGAAGACGATGCGCTCGTTCGTGCATTGGCGTTGTGCGCCCTGTGGCGAGACGGGCATGTGGAGCACGTGACGCCGCCGGCCATGCCGCTGCACCTGCTCGCGCAGCAGATCCTTGCGTTGAGCCTGCAGGAGAGCGGCATCGGTGCGGCCGACTGGCGTCGGTGGATTGGCGGTATGCCGGGCTTCGCGGCTCTCGACCCCGAGAACGTTGCGACCACCATCCGGCACATGCTGACGGTGGGCATGCTCTTCGACGACCAGGGCCTCTGGTCGATTGGTCCGGAAGGCGAAGCGAAGTTCGGGCGACGCCACTTCATGGACTTGCTCTCGGCGTTCATCACCGAGCCGCTGTTCACGGTGAAGCACGGGCAGCTGGAGTTGGGGCGAGTTCACCAGCTCACCTTCGCGACGCGTGACGATCGCCCGGCGGTGTTGCTGCTCGCAGGCCGTCCGTGGGTGGTCACGCACATCGACTGGGAGGCGCGCACGGCGTTCGTCGCACCGACACAGGACCTCGGTCGCTCGCGCTGGTTAGGTGCCGGAGCCGCGCTCCGTCATGAACTGTGCCAGTCCGTGGCCCGCGTGCTCGCAGGCGAGGACGTCGGCAACTTCTGCTCGAAGCGCGCCGAGCAGCAGCTCGAGGCGCACCGTGCCGACTTCGCATGGCTCGATCCCGAGAAGACGGCGCTGGTGCAGGACGGCCGAGGCCAGTGGGCGTGGTGGACGTTCGCCGGCCTGAACGCGAACGCGCCGCTCGCCGCGGCGTTGAAAGAAGCCGGCGCACCGGTCGGCAGCGCCGACAACTACCGCATCACGCTGGACGGCGCTGTTCCCGTCAGCGTCATCGAGTCGCTGCGTCTCCGCCCCATCGAGTCGTTCGCCGCGCCGGTGAGCGAGAAGGCACTCGAGGGCCTGAAGTTCAACGAGTGCCTGCCGGAGTCGCTGGCGCGTAAGGAACTGACGGCGCGGATGACGGATTCGGAGTCAGCCTCCACCATTTGCCGGCGCGCAGTCGTGCGTGGCTCACCTTAACCGCGTGGTTGTTGAAGGATCCGGTTCGATGGCCGACGCCTAAGCCACCTGTTCGCCGTGCTAATCCGGTGTGGTTCAAGCCGTGGGACGAGGCGGGCGCCAGTGCGGCTCCCAAGCCCTCCTCGGGGCGAGTGCGCCGCAAGTGAGAGATGTGCTGACCTGAGCGCGCGCGTCCTCCCGATCCCATTTTCGCGCGAACAGTCTGGGTTCCGCAGTGTCGTTCGCTTTCGTGACGTGATCACGAAGTCGTTGGGCTGACGCTGCGCTTTCCACACGCGGAAGCACCGCCAGAACAGTAGCGCCATCTCGGCATCGTTGGCAGGGATCGATTCGCCAAGCGCTGCCGCCAACTCAGCGGATGACGGCCGGCGTCTCGGGATTCCCACAGCCCCATCAACACGCCGAGCACCGGATACAAGGCGCAGGCGAGACTTCGCCGTCCAGGTGGAGCACCTCTCTATCCCGAAGTTGCATCAGGTCGACGTTCCTTCCGGCCACGAGGGCGTCCCTGAGCAGCTCGCGCGCCGCTGCAATGTCCTCGACGTTCGATTGGCCGCGGAGCAAGTCGTAGGTGAACGGCAGAGCTCTTTCGTGGAGCATCTGCGCGAGCCGCGCGCTACCCAGGCTCGCTACGACTCGTTTGCTCAAGGCCACGGAGGCATGTCGCACCCACGGCTTCGTCGGGGAGAACCTCGCAGCATGGAGCAGGCGCTCGAGTCTCGCCGCCTGAGAGAAGGCGGGCCGCGTTGCGAGATCCCGCACCAGCGGGAGTGCCTCGTCGATCGCGTCAGCGTCTTGCGCCGAGAGGGAGTCGCGGAGCCGTTCGAGAAACGCTTCGGCGTCGCTCCAGCGCTCGCCAAGCAGCGCGCTGACGCAGTCGTTCTCCTGTCCGGCGCGGGGGGGTGAACAGAGACGGTTGCGGCTCGAGCGCGGCGGTTTCAGCGGGTCCGGCTACTGTGTCCCGCACGTCCTCGAACCGCAGGTCACCGGATGGGAACTGTGTCGTCTGCATCAGCACACCGTCTCGGCGAAGTACCGCGTCGACATGTACTCGAACCAGGACCGGTGGTGGTCGCGGTACGGCGCAAGGCGAGCCATGACGGTCTGGTATGACACAGCACTGAAGCCGACGCCGTCGGAGGCGACGGCGGACCCGAATCGCGAGATCTCATCCCGGTGCCGTTCAGCCGCGGCACCAGTGCCGTCGAAGTACAGGTAGAGCAGGTGCGTCTGGCGGCCAGCACCCCGCCGGCGGAGTCCGAGCAAGTGCTTGAGCAACTGCGGGACACCCAGGTGTTGGTACCCGGAGTTCCCTGTGCAACACGCCTCAGCGAGCGAGCGCACATGTGGTCGCCCGTTCCAGAGCGGCGCCAGCTCCGAGGCCATGTACCGGGCCGAGAGCTGCTTCTTCGTCCGTGAGTACGGTTCGCAGAACTTGCACTCGATACCGGCCAGAGCGATCGTCGCGTCCGCACCGTATGTCACGCAGGCGTCGAGATTGGGGGCGCGGTCGAACCTCTCGTCGATTGGCAGCTTGCTCTCGAGCGCAAAGCCCGCGACGTTGTACGAGGTCAACTCACAGGCCAGGAGCTTGGCCGGGCGCGTCCTTCCTGGCCTGAGTTCGTTGCCATCGGCCTGCGTGAACTGCCGCTCGTTCGTCGCAGAGGGCGGTTCGTGCGGGCGCCGCTCAGAAAGTAGACCAGTCGGCCGCTCGGAAAGTGATCCACCCGAGGGGCCTCGATTGTACGCGGAGCGAGCCGGTGGGCCTCGCGCAGACCGCCGACAGACCTCGCCATGTACCCGACATCGGCAGTCTGGCCGACAGACTGGAGGCCGCGGACCCGCTCTGTGAACGACCTCATCGGTGCTGTCAGCTGGCACGTGATGCTGTCACACCTCAGCTGTCAGACCGTCCCGCCCACCCGCGTCATCCACCCGGACGCACCACACACGAGCCGGGTAGACCGGGAAAGGGACAGGGGATGGTCATCGCCAACGAGATCGCGCGCACGCTGGAAGACGCCGGCTTCACCGTCACCGATCGGGCGACCCTGCCCGCGCGCGCCGCAGTGCATGCGCCGGTACCGTCGGGTCTGGCGCCCGCGCTCGCGAGGCAGCTTGCCGTCGACTACCCGAATGGCCTGTATCGCCACCAGTCCGAGGCGCTTGCCGCATCCACCGGCGGCGCAGACGTGTGCCTCGCCACGCCGACGGCCTCTGGCAAGTCCCTGGTGTTCATGGCCGCAGCGGCCGACGCCTGCCTGAAGGACCGCTCCGCCCGCGTCCTGGCCCTCTATCCTGCCAAGGCTCTCATTCACGATCAGCTCGAGAAGTGGAAAGCCTTCCTCGGACCGCTCGGGATCTCGGCCGGCTTCATCGACGGCAGCGTGCCCGTGAAGCAGCGCGACGCCATCCTGATCGCGTCGCGCGTGGTCGCGATGACGCCAGACGTCGCGCACGCCTGGCTCATGAGCCACCTCACGACCATGCCCGTGAGCGCGTTCCTCTCGCGCCTCCAGTTGACCATCTTGGACGAAGCGCACGTGTACGACGGCGTGTTCGGCACGAACATGGCCTACTTCCTCCGTCGCCTGGATGCCTCGAGCCGCACCCACCGCGTGATCAGCAGCACCGCTACGATCGGCGAGCCAGCCGCGTTCATGCAGCAACTGACCGGCCGTGAGATGGGCGTGATCGACGGCAGCGTGGACGGCAGCGGTGCGTCGGACAAGACCCTGTTGCTGGCGCCGAGCGTCGGGAAAGACGCCTTCGACCGGACCGTCTCGCTGTTGGCGAAGCTGGCCGAGTCGGGCGTCGGCCGCTTCCTCGCGTTCGGCGACTCCCGCAAGGCCGTCGAGCGCATCGTCGCCGCGGTGCTGCGGCAGCGGCGCGGCAAGCCCGCGGTTGCGGCGGACGACGAAGAGGATGACGAGATCGAGCCGGAGGTGGCATCGGCGCTGCAGCACGTGCTGCCGTATCGCGCCGGCTATGAGGCCGAGGACCGCACCAGAATTCAGCAGGCTCTGGCCGACGGGCAGCTCTCCGGCGTCGTCTCGACGAGCGCCCTCGAGCTCGGTATCGACATCGGCGACCTCGACATCGTCGTGCTGATGAACACGACGCCGACGGTGAAGGCTTTCCGCCAGCGCATTGGCCGCGCCGGTCGTCGTCGGGAGAGCGTGTGCATCCTGCTCGACGACCGCGAGGTGATGGCGCCGCTCTCCACCTATTTGGCGCGCGAGCCGGAGCCGAGCTGGCTGTACCTGGAGAACCGCTTCATCCAGTACGCGCACGCGCTGTGCGCCGCCTCGGAGACCCAGGCGACCGGTCGTGCCATCGTCGATGCCGACGGCATGGACTCGCTGCCGCGCGCGTTCCGTCGCCTCGTGATCAACGAACTGCAGCCCACGGAGGGTATCGCGCCAGACCTGTATCCGCTCAAGCAGCAGGCACAGGACAGCCCGCACTACGAGTTCCCGATCCGGTCCGCCGGCGAACAGAGCCTGAACATCGTCGGCCCGTTCGACAAGCCGCTCGGATCGGTCTCGTACTCGCAGATGCTGCGCGAGGCGTACCCGGGCGCTGTGTATTACTACATGGCGCGTCCGTACCGGGTCACGTCCGTCGACCTGCGCACCCGCGAGATTCGCACCAAGTCGTGCAAGTACGTCACGACGCGGCCGACCACCGAGACGATGGCGTTCCCCGACATGCTGAATGGTGTGCTGCAGGCGTGGACGACGGACGCAGGCTTCGCGTGTGAGACGGAGCTGCAAGTCAGCCAGCGGGTGAAGGGCTTTACGGAGCAGCGAGGCAGCCAGAAGCACACGTTGGATTACGGGCCGCTCTCGCCGCATGCGCAGCGCCCGCTGAACAGGTTCTTCCGCACGACGGGCGTGGCGTGGACGTTCCAGGGTGTCGGGCGGAGCGAAGCCGTTGCGGAGGCCATCCTGCAGGCGTTCTGCGCCCTCTGCGGCGTGCACGACCGCGACCTCGGCTACGCCTTCTTCAAGGCGGAGACCACGCCGTTCGTGTCGGGTCCGTCGGTCGGAACGGTTATCTTCGACGCCACGAACGGCAGCCTGCGGCTCACAGAGCGACTCGGCGAGCGGTTCGCCGAGGTGGTCGGCATCGCGGCGGAGGCGGCCCTGGAGCCCGTGGTGCAGCAGGATCTCGCGGCATTGCTTCGCGCGGTGGCTGGCCTTGCACCGAAATCACTCACGACTGCCGGCACGCCCGCGGCAGGCGACGAGTGGACCGTACTCGTCGCGCGCGACACGACCGCGATGCACGCCCACGCGAAGAGCGGACTCATCGAGGTGACGGTGAAGGACTACCGCTACACCCCGCACGGGCTCCTGTACGAGCTCGAGCCGCTGCGGCCGACCGTGGCCCGCGGGCAGGATGGCGAGATCGTCGAGGTGCCGAAGGGCAAGTGGCTGGTGCCTGCCGGCAGCATCCAGGCCATCAACGGCCAGACGCGGCTGATGCGAGTGAACCTCGTCACCGGCGAGGAGGAGTCGTCGACGTCGGTCGCCCCGGCGGCCTGACGGCGCGCAGTAGGGTCTGCATCTGTAGAGGGAGCAGTTCATGAGCGGGCAGCAGTACGTTCCGGCAGCGGGCGGTGAGGAGGCAATCCACGCCGCAGGTCTGACCGTCAACAAGGCCAATCCTGTCGGCGAGGCGGAGATTCGAGCTGCCGTGCCAACCGCGCGTGCGGCGGCGCATAACGTGAAGTCGCGGTCGGAGAGTACCGGCTGGCAGATGGGTGAGTTCACCGGTCTCGGCATCTCGCCTTACCAGAATTGGCTCTACGAGAAGAATCGCGAGTGGCGCTTCACGGACGGCACGTTGTGCGTCTTGTGGTGTCTCGAGTTCCCGCACTCGCGCTCGGACTATGCCAAGCACCACAGGTACATCGCGAGTACCCGGCGCGACTACAACAACGGCAAGCATGGCGCCCCTGCGCCGGCAGAGCCCTGCGTCGGCTACGACAGGTGGGGAGCCCCGACGATGGGTTCGGTTGCCCGAGGACCTCTGCCGACGCGCACACCGCCACCCGCCGGTCCCGTACGCGCGATGCCGCCGGCGCCTGCGCGTCCACCGACGTCGAGAGTGGTGACCTCCGCGCGGATCGGCCTCTCTGACGAGCACGCGGTGAAGGCGCTTGGCGTGGCTCTTCACGGAGAGCTACGTACCGACCCCGTGGCGTCCGACGTGAGACGTGCGTCGCTCGCAACCTACATGGACCGGCACGTACTCGGGCCCGATGGTTTCGTGTGTGCGAGCTACCGCGCGTGCGCCCAGTCACATGGCGGCAGGTTCTTCGAGGGCCAGCTGCATCACGTGGGCCGCCACTACGACGCGTTCATCGATGGCCGGCCGTTCAGAGTCGTGGTCGTCGGGCAGGAGTACGGCAATGGCCCTGCTCGCGTCACCCTTGACGCCCGCTACCACGACGTCGCGGTGCAGACTGGCTTGCAGAAACGGTTTCGCCGGGAAGGGATGGCGGATGGACGAAACCCGCACATGCGTGGCACCACGTCGTTGCTTCGGCTCCTGCTGGGGCGCGACCCTGGTGACCGGCACGAAGACGAGTTCTTCGACGTCGCTGCGGGCCGTGTGCACCTCTTCGACATGTTCGCGCTGGTGAACTTCCTGCTGTGCTCCGCCATTGAGGCCGGTGAGTCGGACACCGGCTCGAAACACGGGCGATCGACGCCGACCATGCACGCCAACTGCGCGCGTCACTTCGTGCGCACGATCGAGATCCTCGAGCCGACGCTCGTCATCGTGCAAGGCAAGGGCACGTTGCAATGGCTTAAGAGCAGCCTCCGACGACGTGCGCAGGTGTCGGACACGCTGAGCCAGGTCAGCATCGGAGCGCACCACACGCTACTCGCCTCGCTCACGCGCCCAAGCGCGCAAGGCGCGTCCAACTGGGCGGACCTCTCGCGCCCGTACCTCCGGGACGTTGTGGTGCCGACCGCCAGGGCCGCCAGGCAGATACTGGTCGGCGCCTGACGACGCGACCGAGCGTGCGAGAAGGAGGTGTGGCTTGATCCTTAGAATCTCCCGGACCGCGCACAGGGTGGCCGCTGACGACGTCCGCGTGCGCTACGAGTGGCGCGGCCGCGCGGTGATTGCTGAGGAACTCGTCCTGCGGCGCTGGAAGGACCGCTCATCGACGCCTGCTGCTCTCCAGCGCGGCGAGGTGTTCGACGGCTGCCGCCTGCATCCGCACATCTGGTCTACCCTCAGCGCCTGCGTGGACGCGGGACTGCGTCTGGATGCGACCCTCAACGCCGAGATGCTGCGGCACGCCATGGAGGGTGTGAAAGCGCGAGGCGTCCACACCGGACCCGTGCGGGCGGACAAGTACGTGACGCTGGTGCACTTCCTGCGGCAGAAGCGTGTGCTCCTGGAGGTCCTTCATCGAGCGCGTGATGCCGCGTCGCCGGGAGTGCCCGATCTCTTCTTGTGGCGACACAAGGCGGATGGAGCCCCGTACGGCGCGGGTTTCGTCGAGGTCAAGCGACGCGCCAAGGGCATTGACGGCAGGTGGCGCCGCGAGCGCGTGTCGCAGACGCAGCGAGACGAACTGGCCTTCCTGACGGGCCTCGGCCTGTCAGCCAGGGAGGTCTTCATACGTGAGGTCCCACGGTGAACCGCTCACACCTCGAAACGCTGTGCAAGGGGACGCTTTCCAGGTTGCCGGATACACCTATCTTCCAGCGAGAGCCCGCGTCAATCCGTCCAGCCTGGTCGCGGGTCGAGGGCATGATGCTCGGCCTCGCCATGGGCGACGCACTCGGCAACCGAAGCGAAGCACAGCTGCCTGCGGAGCGACGGCGCCAACACGGCGAGATCCGGGAGTACCTGCCGAACCATCACACCGCTGGTGAGCGGAGGGGCACGCCATCCGACGACTCCCAGATGGCCTTCTGGACGCTGGAACAGATGGTCGCCGACAGCGGCTACATCCCCGAACACGTCTCGCGGACGTTCGCAACGCGTCGCATCTTCGGCATCGGCTCGGCTGTTCGCGAGTTCGTGAGCGAGATGCGCGAGGGCACGCCGTGGTACGAGGCCGCACCAGAGTCTGCCGGCAACGGGGCGCTGATGCGGATCGCGCCCGTGGTGATTCCGCACCTTGTACGGCCCTCGGCGGAGCTGTGGGTCGATACCGCCGTCCTGTCTCTGACGACGCACAGGGACCCTGCAGCGACGGCGTCGAGCCTCGCGTTCGTGTCCGTGCTCTGGCAGTTGCTCGGCGCGGAGGCGCCGCCGTCAACTGATTGGTGCCGGGCGCAGTTCCTCCAGATTCTCGGGGAACTCGAGACGGGGCAGCAGTACTCGCCACGGGGGTGGCTGGTACAGCGGGCAAACTGGCATGTTCTCCGACCTGGTGGCGCGACGCATCGACGACGCATGCGACCGCGGCTGGTCGGTGCCGGACGCCTGCGACGCGTTCTACTCCGGTGCCTACGTCCTCGAAACCTTGCCGTGCGTGATCTACCTGCTGATGCGCTGCGCGCACGATCCTGAAGAAGCCATCGTCCGCGCGGTGAACGACACCTACGACAACGACACCGTCGCAGCGATCGTCGGCGCGGCTGTCGGTGCGCTGCACGGAGTCGACGCGCTTCCCCGCCGCTGGCGCGACGGGCTGACGGGACGCACCGGCGCTGATGACGACGGCCGCATGTTCGAGATCCTCGATCAGGCGCGCGAGGTCTTCGGCTCCGGCGCGTAGCCCTGCCTGGGCTCGTGATTTCGAATGAGGTCGTCAGGGCGACTCAACCGCCAAACGCCTCGCGTACCAGATCCACCCGGCGCACACCCCCGAGCGCAATGACGGGCGTGCGCGCGAAGAACTCCATCAGCTCCTCGACCGTCCGGCGCCGCGCCACGCGCGCGGCTCACCTGCGCCATGAACGCGTAGTCGTTCATCGTCCCCAGCACGCTTCGGTTGTCCGTTCGGCCGAAAACCACCTCGGACATCTGACGCCGCTCCTCGTCGATCTGCGCCCCAGAGACACCGAGGGCGGCCAGCCTGTCAGGCACGGCATCAGCCAATACCACGGGAAGGCGCCGCGCGTCACGTGCGGGAACGATCACGGCCAGGCGCGTTCGTCCGCTGACGAACAACAGGAACTGCTGCCGACCGAGTCGCAACTCGTTGCCATACCAATCACCGAGCAGCGTCGAGGACACGCCTGGCGACACGACCGCAGGACGCTTCAATCGCGAGAGGAGCTTTGCGTGCAGCGGAGGACGACCATCGGCGGTGCTACGGTACGACAAGGCCCACCAGCGGCCCAGCGATGCCATCATTCCGTCGCATCATCTGAACAACGGGAGTCGCTCAGTGACACGCCGGCCGCGCACGTGGATCACCGACATGAGGCGCTACCTCGACGAGGGGATGCTCGCAGGCATGCCCGCCCCTGCGATGGACATGGCGCTGGCAGACACCAATACGACCGCAAGAGCGCCGACGACGGCCCGAGAGGTCATCGCGGCATCTCTGGTAACGGCGCCGCTGGCAACAACGCGTCGTAGGGGGTCCACAACACCGAGTCCTCGGTGAAGATGACGATCTGGCACGGCGACGCGCTCTGATCGTCGTGCTCGATGACGCCCCACCCGAGGCGCGTGCCCGTGGACACGAGGCGATTCAGCGCGGACTCCAGGGTGTCGCCGACGTCCACGCGCAGTTCGAGCTGCTGGCTGATGCGCTCTCCGCCGGGGCGCGAGGCCCCGGCCAGGACGACAGTGCCGCCGACGAGGCCGGGCTGAAATCGGGACGACGCCTCGGCATCCTGCATGACGAGGTCGAAGAGCACCGAGAGCGGCGTGCCTCTCAGGACGAGCGGCACGACAGGTCGTTCGAGCGCCGTCCGGCAACGAACCGCGCCGTCGGACATCAGGAGGAGCACCTCGCCTCGCGTCGATTCAGCGACCGTGGTGCTGGGGAGTCCGGGCACGTCGGCAACGACGGGGCTGAACATCTCGCCTTCTCGCAACACGACGCCCACGGCCTGCTCGCGAGCCACAAGCGATTGGGCGTACGGCAACCACCCCTTCGAGAGCACCTCCGAGCGAGATCGCGCAGAAGCGTCAGGCGTCGGCTGATCGACGCTCGTGACACCGGCGACCAGCGAGCCGAGGACGGCGAGCACCAGTTGTAGGCGCATGTTCCTTTCGACACCGCTGCGCGGGCGACGGCTCATCGGCTCGTTTGCGCGCGTGCGCTCTTGAACTGCGTCTCAGTGGCAGGTGCGCCTCGAGGCCTGGCGCGGCGAGATGGCGTGGCATCGCGCGTCGGAACTCATCGCGCCTCGCTGTTGGTTGATGCGCCGGATGATCGCGCGCGTGTGCGGGCGTCCTGTCGCAACCCCGCCACCGCTCCGCATACGACCCGCACCCACCGGTCACATGCGCTCGCGTGCGTTTCCGCAAGTCCGCTAACGTTGGACCATGCGTGTCCACGCTCTGATCCTCACCGCGGCGGTGACGCTGCAGGAACCGCTCGTCCCCGTAGACGTCCCGGATCACGCGACCGGACGCGTGGTCGTGCGCGGTGACTCGCAGTTCGTGACCCGCCACATCGACGGCGTCTTCGACGTCGCAACGCGTCGGCGGGTCGCTGGCCGCTGGCAGGACGTGCAGGTGCTGTTCACCGCGCCGCGCGGCATCGTGGTCTTCCTCTCGTCATTGTCCCCGGACGGCCGACGTCTCTACGTGGAGACGAACCTTGCGCACGCCGCCGATAAAGGATCGTGATGACACCGACGCATGGGTGATGGATCGCGATGCCGACGGTTGGGGTCCGCCCCGGCCCCTCGGCGCGCCGTGGGACACGAACGCTAACGAACACTCGATGGCCACCGCACGCGCCGGCCTCGTATGCGTGAACGGCGCGCGGCCGGGCGGCGTCGGCGAGAACGACCTGTACTGCAGCCCGGACCTTTCGTCGGCACCGGTCGTGATGCGCACGCTGAGTTCGACAGCAGAGGACGCGTTCGCCACCGTGTCACCCGACGGCGACGTGATCGTCTTTGCCTCGAACCGTCCCGGCGGCTCCGGCGGCTTCGATCTGTACGCGGCCCGGAGGGACGGAGACGATTGGACACCCCCCGTGAACCTCGGTGCGCCCATCAACTCGTCGGCTGACGAACTGAATCCCTCGCTGGACGATGACACGTTGCTCTTCGTACGGACCACCGACGGCTCGCGCAGCGTCCTGGCGCAACGCGGCTGGCTGGGGTCGGTGACCACGCGCTGAGCCTCAAGCGAATCGCACGCATTCGGGTCGCACGAATCCGTCCCCTCCTCGCGCGGTCGCGCCGCCTGCGCCAGCGCGGCTTCGCAGCTGCGTGCATGCGGACGGCGTGGTGGGCGGGAATCCCGAGCCTTTCCCATCGGCTACCCGGTCTTCTAGAATCGGCGCACCCCTGTTTCGCCGTTGTGCTCGTGTCGCTAACCGCTCGCGCTGGGAGGCCACAAGTTGAGGCATCTTCGGGTCGCCATCTCGAATCCGTCGGTCTGGGTGCAAGAGGGCGAGACGACCTGGCTCGTCACGTCGTCTCACAGGAACGATGTCACACGGCTGTCTCGCGTCAGCGCCGCTTCGCCCGAGCAATGGGCGCGCGCCACGGCGGATCTCGTCAACGACGGAGTCGTGGTCCGTATCGAGCGAGACTCGCAGGGCGCGCCGGTGTCCCTGCATGCGTTTCGCGGCGTCACCACGAGTGACGAGGTGTTCTTCGCGCAAGGAACAGACGGCTCGCTGGTGCTCACTGACCATGCGCGAAACGCCATCACGATCGCTGGCCTGCGGGAGGCATCAGACGAGGGGCTCCTCGACTGTCTGCTCTTTCGTACAGTGCCGGGGACGAGTTCTCCGGTTCAGGCCCTGCAGCGGCTTGGCCACGGTGAGGCCATGGATTGGTCGCAGGACGGCATCCGACGCTGGCTGGTGCAGGTACTCGAACCGGCACCAGGAGACGACCTGACGGTGGACTCCCTGGCGCACCTGCTGGGGGCTGCCGTCGAGCCGCTGGTCGGAAGACGGGAACTCGTGAACATGCTGTCGGGCGGCGTCGATTCGACGCTCCTCCAGACCTACTTCGGTCCTCGGACCGTGTCCATGAGCGTCGCACTCGACTCACCGGAGTTCGAATTCGAGGTCGCCTACGCGCGGCGCGCCAGCGAGCTGCTCGCCGCTCGGCATCACGTCGTGCCGCTGGCGGAAGAGGCGTATGCGCCTGCACTCGAGGCGGCGACGGACGCCAGCGGTCTGCCGATGAATCATCCGCAATCGGTGTTGATGGACACTGCGTTCAGGCAGCCGCAGTACCGGGAGTACGTCAGTGGGCAGTTTGCGGACGCCGTGTTCGGCACGTCAGCCGCCGCCAGGGCATCGGTGGCGTGGCGCTACCGTCGCTGGCTGAAGTTGCCTGGCCTGTGCCGTGCGCTCACTGCGGTGCGCCGTGCTGACGGCCGTCGCTGCAGGGACCTCGTCCGCAGCGCCGCGCGGTTGAAGCGCCCACTCGACCACCCGGAGGGCTTCGCGATGCAGTTCGCCACGTACACGGACCTGGCGATCCTGCGTCGCTGCTTCCCTGCGGAGGCCATCGAGCGTCGGCTGCGCGCGCGATTCGACTACGCCATGTGCCGGGTACCGCACGTCCACACGGGCCGGTCGTCGGTGGGCACGCATCTCGAAGCAGGACACTGGATTGACTTCTTCTGCGACGACACCGTCAGTCACTGGCGCCAACTGGCACACGCATCGGGCAAGCTGTTGCACTCGCCCTTCACCGATTCACGCCTGGTCCGGGGCGCGCTCACGGTACCGTCTCCCGACCGGTACGTGTCCGGCCGTCGGGCCAAGCACTTCCTCAAGGATCTGCTTGCCAGCAGGCTGCCGACGTACGATGTGGACCAACGGAAGGGCGGAAGCAACCTGCCGTTCATGCGTCTTCTGGAAAGTGGCCGGCTGAGAGAGCTGGCAGACGACGTTGCCGAGGTGTCGCCAGAGACCGCGCGAGTGGCCGCCGCGGTGAAGGCTTATCACCGACCCTCTCAACTCACCTGGAATCTGTTGGCATACGGAGTCTGGTACCAACGGATGCTGATGCGCCAACGTGTGGAGCTCCTGCCGGGGACGCGCGTCCTGTCGTGGCACGCCGCCAACGCGACACCGCCGGCTGGCCCGTAAGCGCCTGCGCGGAACGACGACAGGCTGCCGCTCGCGTTCAGCGGCGCTATCGACCAGCAGGGCGAGCGTGCCTGCGGCCTGGCGTCGGACGCCGAAAGGGCAGAAGCCCCTACCGCGCCGCCAGCAGGCGATCGAGGACCGGCGCCATCGCCTCCCACCAGATCGCGTAGCCCTTCGCCGTCGGGTGCAGGAAGTCGTCCATCACCTCTGCCGACAGGCTGCCGTCCGCTTCGAGGAACCTGGCGCCGATGTCGAGGAAGGTGACCTCTTCGCGGGCGTCGAGACGAGCAAGGAGACGGTTGACATCGTCAACCCTGGCCCGGGTCGCATCGGGCTTCTGGCCGCGTGGGAAGATGGCCAGCAACAGGATCTTCGTCGCGGGCGACCGCTCGTGGACTCTCGTGCAGATGGCCTCGACGCCCGCGGCGATCTCCTCCGGCGTGTTCAGCCCGATGTTGTTGGTGCCGATCATCAGCACGACGACCTTCGGCGTCGCTCCCTCGAACTCGCCGTTGTCGAGGCGCCACAGCACGTTCTCGGTGCGGTCCCAGCCGTAGCCCAGGTTGACCACGCTGCGGCCCGCGAAGAACCGGTCCCACTCCGCCGCGCCGGTGCGACGTCCGCCAACCGGCTCGCCGCCCCAGAAGTGCGTGATCGAATCGCCCACGAGGACGACATCGGGATTCCGGGAACGCATCAGCGCCGACGCCGCGCGATGCCGCGCTGTCCAGTCGTAGACGCGCCAATCGCGGTTCTGCGTCACCGGCACCAGGGTGGACGGCAGTCGCGGACCATCTTCAGGCGCGCTCCACGTCGCGACCTCGCCGACTGGCGTGCCGTCTGCGGTCACCGCGCGCGCCTTCAGCGTGTAGCCGGGCGGGACGCTGACCGGCGCCAGCCATTCGCCGGCCTCCCGCGCGGGCTCCGACCCGTCCAGGGTGTAGCGCACGACCGTACCGGAGGGCGCGGACGAAACGTCGAGGCGCCCGTCGGCACGCGGTGTAATCGTCGGCGACTGTGCGGTCACCCCGACCGCGGCCGCCGCGACAAGGACGGTGGCGACGCAGAGTCGAGTCCGGATACCGGGCATCATCCGGAGATTCTCACCCGATTCCCGGCCCACGTGGAGGCCACGTCGAAGGAGCGCGCCACGCCATGAGCATCACGGCAGCGGCGTTGCGCGCACGTTCGTGCCCGCACTCCAGGTGATCCCCTCGGCGTCCGAGTAGCTCGACGCCTCGACGCCGATCGATGTCGCCGCCTGCACGATCGCGCTCGACACCCGCCCGGCCGACGCCGGGAAGTCGGCGCCGAGGTCAACGGTCAGGCGCGACGATCCGGCGACTGCGTAGGTGCGGGTCGTGACCGCGCCGTCGGGCGCGTAAACGGCAACCGAGATGGTCGTCGCCGCCGCATCGAGGTTCTGCACCAGCAGGTAGGTCGTGGCATGCGCCGCTCCGCCTACGACGAGGCCCGAGAGTCCCCAGCGGGTCGCGCCGGCGTTCGCTCCTGCCGATGCATGCGATTCGATCCAGTCGCCGCTGACGCCACGCCACCACATCGCCCGTTCGACGACGACCGGCACGGTGTTCGTGGAGCGGACCGTGAACGCGACCGGGCCGCTGACCGGCATGTCGCCCGCGTACCGAGTGAACCGCGTGCCGCCCGGCACCACGTGATGCTCGGTGTGGACGACGCCTGCGTCGCCGACGACGTCGATCGTGACGTCTGCCGCATTCGCGTCGGCGTTGGCAATCAGGAGATACGTGTCGAACGGACCGCCGACGTGCCCTTCCGCGAGGTGCCAGGTGGTGGCCAAATGCGCCTCGCCGGCAGCACGATGGCCTGCCGCACCGAAGCGTCCGGACGCGTCGTTGGCATACATCGCGCGTTCGACGACGATCGGCAGCGAGCCGACCGTCCGCAGCACCGCAGACACCTCGGTCGAGGCCAGCTCGGGCTCGAGGGTGTCGACCCACAGCGTCAGCCGGCTGCGCGCCTCGACGAGGTAGCGGCGGACGAAGGGCGCGGGCGG
>JAEZCY010000356.1 GCA_023429845.1 Acidobacteriota bacterium | reverse complement strand
GGGGGGGTCGTTCACCCGCTCGACCTGGGGGGGGGCGCCACCTTCATGGGCCCACGGCGGGACGATGCTCGCAAGATTGTTCTGCCCGGCACGATAGGGGTACACATTGGCTTCGACCAGCTGTCCGCGCGCCCGCGCCTGGGCGATCAGCGCCACGAGATCGGGCATCCGGCCCCACATCGTGCGCTCCGCGATCTTGAGGTGGATGATGTCCACGGGCAGGCGGCCCCGCTGGCCGATTTCGATCGCTTCTTCGACGGCCTTGAAGACACCCAGGCCCTCGGTCCGGATGTGGGTCGAGTAGATCCCGCCGTGCTCGCCTGCCACCTCCGCAAGTGCCGACAACGTATCGGTGCCGATCCAGACACCGGGCGGTCCACTCAGCGAACTCGCGAGGCCCAGTGCACCGTCGGCCATCGCCTCTCCGACCACCCGTCGCATCTCGGCCAGTTGCGCGGCGTCCGGTGGACCGGCGCGGTGACCGCGCACGTGCGTCCACACCTGGCTCGAGCCGATGTACGACCCGACGTTCACGCTCAGACCGCGGCGGCGCAACTCGTCGAAGTACGCCGTGAAGCGCGGCCATCGCGCGGAAGGCGCCGCCGAGCCACCTTCGCCGAGGATCATCGAAGTGACACCCTGGCGCAGCATGCTCTGGCCGTCGGGGTCTTCGAGCAGCGTCTCGTCGGAATGGTTGTGGATGTCGATGAACCCGGGCGCCACGACCAGCCCCGCCGCGTCGATGGTGCGCGTCGCCGGCGCCGCGATCCGGCCGAGCGCGACGATGCGACCGTCCCGGATGCCGAGGTCGGCATCGAAGGACGGATTGCCCGTGCCGTCAACGACACGACCGCCGCGAATGAGGAGGTCGAGCGCGTCACGTTGCGCTCGCACGGACGCGAGCGAGATGGCGATGAGGACGAGCGCGATTCCCGGTATCCAGCGCATGCGCATCTCCTCCGACCGGCGTGCCTGCCGGGCGGTATCGCGCCAAGCGTACGCCGAGCCGCTCGAACGCGTCCGCCGGGCAAGGCCCGGCGGCTACGTACTGTTGACCATGCCGACTGCGTACGTAGGCGTCGGGCCTCGCCCGACGCGCGTGCCAGCGGGGACCGCCAGCGGCTGCGTACACCGGCTCAGTCGCTCTTGAGCACCTCGGATTCAGTGCCGACCCGCGCTGGGCCGACACGTCGCTGGCCGCGGCCGCGGCGCTGCCTACGTCGCCAACGGGGGCCCCTGCGGCACGGTGATGCGCGTGCGCGGCGCGGTCGTGGCGTGTCGCCTGGCCGTGAACGTGGCCTCGAGGTACTCACCCAGGTGGATGCGGCCGGACATGGTGTCGCCCTCGACCGTGCCGGCGAAGGTGAACGTCACCGAACTCCCGGGGCGTCGCTCCACGCTGCGGATGACCACGTCGCGCCCCTCGATCATCCCCGCCATGTCGCGCACGGTGAAGTCCCCCTGGTGTGACCCCTGCAGCCAGTTGCCGTCCTGTTCGACGAACAGCGTGTGGTGGCGGCTGCTGCCGCTGTAGAACGTCACGTCCACGTCCCACCGTCCACTCACGGTGGCCGACGGCGCCCGCATGTCGGTCGGTCGCGGTTCACGCTTGGACGACAGCACGCCATGGAGGCGATCGGCCACGACGATGTCGTCCCCCGGCTGCATCATCCAGGCGGTCACGGAGACGGACGTGGAGCCTGCGGCGTTGCTGCCGCGGCCACCGGCACCGAGCGCAATCCGCGGCTTCGTGCGCGCGAGCTGCTCTGCCACTTCCTCGCCGGTGATGTGCAGCGCGGCTGGGTCCCATGAGAGCACCAGCGCCGGGCTGCGATTGGAGAGCCCGCGCGGTTCGCGCACCGCCGTCGTCACGCCGGGCACCGCAGACACGCGCTTGGCAACGGTGTCCAGCCAGCGAAGCCACGTTGCCCACTCGGCCTCGTGATCGCGCGTGAACCATGCCTCGACCGCGGCGAGCATGCCCAACGTCTCTTCGCGTCCGACCTTGTTGTCGCGCCCGGGCCCGTGATGCGGCGCACTCGCCTGCCACGCCG
This sequence comes from Acidobacteriota bacterium, assembly GCA_023429845.1. Taxonomy (GTDB): domain Bacteria; phylum Acidobacteriota; class Vicinamibacteria; order Vicinamibacterales; family Vicinamibacteraceae; genus Luteitalea. The sequence continues at coordinate 18,608 of JAEZCY010000356.1, read as the reverse complement.
ACATCAGCAGATCCTTGCGGCCGAGCAGGAGGCCGGCGCACTGCGGCCCGCAGAGCGCCTTGCCGCCGCTGTAGGCGACGACGGTCGCGCCGTCGGCGAGGTGGACGTTGGGTTTCGTCAGGCCCTCGGCCGCGGCATCCACCAGGATCGGCACCTGCTTCGGGCTGGCAATCCGCGCGATGTTCGCCAGCGACAGCGGCCCGGACGTGGACTCCTCTCCGGCGAGGACGTAGATCATCGCCGTGCGCGGGCCGATCGCCTGCTCGAGCGCCTCGGCCGTCTCCACGGTGATCATCGTCACGCCGATGTTGCGGACGGCGGCGTCGTAGGCGTTCCGGGAATAGCGGGGGCAGATGACCTCGGTCTTGTCGAAGCCGGTGAGGTCGGGAAGGCGCACGAGGCGCTCGGGGTTGCCGCCGGTCACGCATGCGGCGGTGACGTGCTTGAGCCCCGCAGCGCAGCCCGACGAGACCATGCCCCACTCGGCGCCAGTGAGTGCGGCCAGCCGGCGGCCCACACCGTCAGCGAGCTCGTCGATCTGGACGTAGCGCCGCGAGGCGGCATCCATGGCGGCGCGCACCTCGGGCCTCTCCACCGATCCGCCGATGATCGTGAACGTGCCGCGACAGTTGATGACCGGCTCCACCCCGATCGACTGGTAGATGTCGGGGCCCGGCGTCAGCGGGCCGGGTGCCGCGGCGGACGCGCCGCGCGCCGACGCGCCGCCGAGCACCATCGGCATCGCCAGCGCGGTGCCGACCCGGAACAGGTGGCGGCGAGTGACGCCCTCGTCGGGCGTGTCGGGCAGGTAGTCGTCGTACATGTCGTCTCCTGTCTTTCAGGCGTTCAGCGCACGGCAATCAACGAGATCTGCTCCAGCGCCGCGAACGTGCCGTCGTCTCTGGTCGTGCGCGGCATGGGCGGCACCTGCGCCACGACGGTGCGGGCCGGAGGACGCTCGGGAAAGTACGTCGCGTACACGCGGTCCAGGCGCGCGAGGTCGTCCATGTCATCGACGTAGACGTTGGTGGCCACCACGTTCGGCAGGCCGAGCCCGGCCTCCTCGAGGCCATCGAGGAGGTTGCGCATGGTCTGCCGCACCTGTGCCTCCACGGTGCCGACCCAGATTCCCTGCAGGCCGTTCGGGCCGGCGATCGGGCCCGGCGTGAACGGGCCCTTCGCCGAGCAGTAGTACGTGTCGTCGGCAAGCACGCATGGGCTGGCCGTGGCGCTTGGCCGCATGTTCGACGGGCGGACGGCCCGCCGCAGCGACAGATCCGCAATGGCGACGCCCGTGAACTGCACCGTCGCGCCGTGCGGCAGACTCGCCACCGAGATCGTGGCGCGGGCCGGCGTGTTGCCGAACTCGAAGTGCTTGGCGTAGATGGCGTTCATCTGCCGCGACGCCGCGGCGGTCAGGTAAGGGTTCACGAACACGAGGTGACGGAAGTCCATGCCCGCCGCCGCGAGCGTCGCGCGCATGCCGTCCAGCGCATGCTGCACCTGCCCATCGGCGTCGGCGGCGCCTCGCGTTGACTCATCCACGCCGAGCGCTGCCGAGAGGAACAGCCGATTACCAGCCATGATGCCCGGCGATGCCGGGAACGCGGGGTAGCCGGCCGGGACGATCGGGCGCCGGCGCGGCAGGTCGCGGTACGCCACGGCATCGATCTGCATCGCGGCCTTGTCGGGCAGGCGGTGCACGCCGACTACGGCACGAGCTGGAGGCGCCGTCGGAAAGAACTCGGGCCACACGCGGTCGAGCACCTCGAGGGCCGCCATGTCGGTCAGGTACACCTGGCTGTACACGACGTGCGGCAGCGTCATCCCGGCGGCCCCGACGATCGCCTTCACGTTCACCAGCATCTGCCGCACCTGGGCGTCGATCGTGTCCGGCAGCCTGCCGTCGGTGTCGCGCGCCCCCTGCCCCGAGACATAGAGGAAGTCGCCGGCAAGAATGCCGGGGCTGTGGGGTCCGCCGAGCCGGACGCCTGGTGGCGCGATGGCGCGCCTGTCGGCTCCGGCGTCCGCCGCAGTCACCATCGCTGCGGCGGCCGCAGCGCTCAGGATGAACGCGAGGAGTCGTGATACCACCGGTCTGCGCTGCCGCATGGAGAATGCCGGCATCATACGCCGGAGACATGCCATGCGCCGCTGCCGGCGTCGCGTGGGACACGAAGCCGTTCGTAGCCGCCGCCAGCGCGCTCGCCGTCTGCGGTCCGCGCAGCGGCTAGACGATGAGAACGTCGATCGTCCGGCCGACGTGGCCGCCCGAAGCTTCGAGCAGCGACCTGAGGGCAACCGGCGAACCACCGTCACGCGAGGCCAGGGGTACCGCTCCGCCTCCTGCCGCCAGGACGGCACCAGCAAGCGACACCAGCCAACGCGATCTCATCGGCAGCTCCTGTTCTGAGAACGCCGTCGCTCCCGTCCGCGACCGGCCGATGCGTGTCGAACGAATGCGGTCGCTGGGGGCGCCGTTGGCGTTCGCAGGGCGCGCTGTCAGCGCGCCCGCTCGCGGTAGTACGCGATCAGGTCGAGCGAGGCCGGTGCGGCCGCGCCGAGTTGCCGCAGCATGGTCGTCAACTGCCCGCGATGGTACGAGCCGTGATTCACGAGGTGCTGGATGATGTGGTCGACGCGGCTGCCGGCGGGCTGCCCTCCGAAGCCGCGGTAGTCGAGGACGCGCTCGGCTGCGTCTCGGTCGAGGCCGCCCACGTATGCGCGCAGGTTGGTTTCGGTATCGGTCCAGGCGCGCCGCACGGAGGCCGCGTCCGGAAACCGTTCGCGCGGCGGAAATGCCCTGGGCGACTCGCCGCGCAGGCGTGACATCCACACCCATTCAGCGCCGTGCAGGTGCGACAGCGTGTCGCGCACCGACGGGAAACTGCTGCCGAGATCCTCCGTGAACTGCGCCGTCGTCAGCGATGCGACCGCGTCGAGCACGCGGTAGGTCGCCCAGTAGTTGTAGTCGACGAGCGTCCGGAGTTCCTCTGGCGTCATGGGCGCGATCCTGACATCGACAGCTACGAACCATGACCGTTCGGGCGGTTCCCGTCACCGACGCGGCCTTCGACGTCCTCTTCGTGATCGATCCGGGCCTCGCGCGTCGCCTCGTGCTCGACGGCGTCAGCGGCGCGGCGGCGCTCGTCGAGCACCGTGCCTTCCCACAGAGGCACGTCGGCCAGGTACGACGCGCGGGCGATCACGTGCGCGGCCACCGGCGTCGTGAGCAGGATGAAGGCGCCGATGCTGGCGACACGCACGAATGACGAGAAGTCTCCGAACTGCAGCGCCGATCCCAGAAGGAGACACGCCAGCCCGAGCGTGGAGGCCTTGGTCGACGCCTGCATGCGCGTGAACACGTCCGGCATCCGCAGTACGCCGACCGCGGCCAGCAGCGCGAAGCAGGATCCGATCAGCCACATCGCCACGGTGAGCACGTCGATCATTCCGAGTGCCCCCGCTCCACGTAGGTGGCATACGCGACGGTGCCGACGAACCCGATGAGCGCGATGACGATCGCCGCGTCGAGCGTGGCCCGCACGCGCGTGGCCGCCGCCAGCACGGCGATCAGGCCGACGACGAGCACGCCGATCAGGTCCATCGCGACGATGCGATCCGGCAACGTCGGGCCCTTGACCAGACGGACCATCGCAATCAGCAGCGATGCGCCGAGGGTCACGAGCGTGAACTGCATCGCCATCTCCACCATGACGCCTTCGCCCTCCATTACTCGAACAACATCCTGACGCGGTGCTCGAACCCCTGCTTGATCTCGCGCCGCGCCTCCTCGGCGCTCGTCATGTGCATCACGTGCACGTACAGCGTGCTGCGGTCGTCGGACAGGTCGATGGTCACGCTGCCGGGCGTGATGTTGATCAGCATCGAGAGCAGCAGGATCTCGCGGTCGGTGGTGATGTCGAGCGGCACGGCAATGACGGCCGGCCGGATGAATCCCTGCGGGCGCACCACGTCGAGCGCCACCCGGATGTTGGCGCGCAACAGTTCACGCGCGAAGAACGCCGCCAGCGTCAGCGCGCGCCACGATCGCGACGTGAAGCCCGCCGGCAGCACACCGCCCCGCGCCAGCAAGGCGAGGATGACGTAGCCGGCCACGGAGCCGACGACGAGGTTGCCGAGGCTGAACTCGCCCTGCAGCGCCGCCCAGGCGAGGGCGAGCAGGATGTTTGCAAGCAGCATGCTAGGGCGTCCCTCCCAGCACCGCGTCCACGTAGGCGTCGCGCTGGAGCAACTGCTCCGCGCCTCGCGTCGCGAGCGCGAACAGCGGTTCGGCCCCGATCGTCATGCCGATGATCAGCACGTTCAGCAGTGCGATGGTGCCGAGCAGGGGCACGCCCGACGTGCCCATGTCGCGAACGCCGGTTGGTGGCGCCCAGAACGCCTGCGACCACGTTCGCGCCATCGAGAGCAGCGTCAGCAGGCCCACGGCGAGCACGAGTCCGCCCACCCAGTAGGCCCCGGCCCCGAACGCCCCCTGAACGATCGCCAGCTTGCCGAGGAAGCCCGAGAGCGGCGGCACGCCGGCCAGCGAGAAGAGCGGAATCATCGCGAGGCCGGCAAACACCGGATGGTCGCGGTAGATCCCGCCGAGCCCGGCGATGTCGGTCGTGCGCCGCAGCCGCAGCATCACGCCGCCAACCAGGAACAGGTTCGAAATCACGAGGATGTGATGGAGCAGGTACAGGATGGCGCCCGCCAGGGCGGCCGGTGTGAGCAGGCTGAGCGCCGCCGTCGTGTAGCCGATGTGCCCCACCAGGTTGAATGAGAGGATGCGGCGGAAGTCGCGCTCGTTCATGACGGCGACCAGGCCGACGACCATCGTGGCCGCCGAGGCGCCGAGCAGCAGCGGCGGCAGCAGCGGCGCCGCCCCGTGGAACAGCAGCGTGAACACGCGCATCAGGGCGTAGACGCCGACCTTGGTGAGCAGCCCCGCAAACAGCGCGCCGGTCGCCGCCGGGGGCGTGTGGTAGGAGGCCGGCAGCCAGAAGAAGAGCGGAAACAGCCCCGCCTTGATGCCGAACGCCACGAGGAACAGCACCGCCAGCACGGCATCCAGCGTCGCGGTGCTCGACGTGGCCCAGACGCGCGCCAGATCGGCCATGTTCAGCGTGCCCGCCACGCCATACACGAGGCCGAGCGCCGTCAGGAAGATCGACGAGGCGATCAGGTTGATGGTGACGTACTTGAACGCGGCTTCGACCTGTGCGCTCGTGCGGTGCAGCGCCATCAGCACGAACGATGCGACCAGCATCACCTCGAAGAACACGTACAGGTTGAACAGGTCGCCCGTCAGGAACGCACCGGCCACGCCCATGAGCAGCAGTTGCGTAAGGGGATGGTACCCGAACGCCTCCCGCCTGGGATCCACCCCGGCGAACGCCGCGAGCGTCACCGCGACACCGACCACGCCGACGGCCACCACCAGCATCGCCGCGAGCAGATCGGCGACCAGCGAGATGCCGAACGGCGCCGCCCAGCCGCTGACCTGCAGGACCTGGATGCCGCCGGTGTCCACACGGCGGAAGAGCATGATCGCGCAGGCCAGCAGGGTGAGCGAGCCGATGAGCGCGATCCACCGCTGCGGCAGCGGCCGCTTCGGCGCCAGCATCAGTACCGCCGCCGTCCCGAGCGGCACGAGGACGGGCAGCACCAGGGCCGTCATCGTTCGCGCCCCAGTTCATCCACGTCGTCGGTGCCCGTCGTGTCGTGGACCCGATCGGCGAGCACCAGCGAGAAGGCAAGCAAACCGAACCCGATGACGATCGCCGTCAGCACGAGCGCCTGCGGCACCGGGTCGGCATACGGCGGCATGAGACGCTCCGCATCGTCGGGCACCACAGGGGGGCGCGCACGGGTCAGCCCGCCCGCCGTGAAGATGAGCAGATTGGTGCCGTTCGACAGCAGACCGAGACCGATGATCAGCTGTGCGAGCCGCCGCCTGAGCATCAGGTAGATGCCGGCGGCGTAGAGCACGCCGGATGCGAGCGCCAGCAGCAGTTCCACTCAGGACTCCTCGGCAAGGCTGAAGATCATCATCAGGACGACGCCCGTGACGACGAGGAACACGCCGACGTCGAAGACCACTGGCGAGCCGATGGTCACCGGGTCCAGCCACCACACGGCAGAGAGGAAGGGCCGACCGTCGAACACCGCCGGCAGGCCGCTCATGAGCGCGATCAGCAGCCCGACGCCAAGCAGCGTCAGCGGCTCGACGAGCAGCGCGCGGCGTGCACGCTCGACGCCGTAGGCGATCGAATACAGCGCGAACGCTGCGGCGGCAATCAGGCCTCCCACGAACCCGCCGCCCGGCTGGTTGTGGCCGCGCAGGAGCAGGAAGAACGCAAACAGGAGCAACAGCGGCATCAGCACACGCGCGGCCGTACGGAAGATCGCCGAGGTCGCCGGCGGCGCGCTGCCCGACCGCTGCGACACCGGACGGCCGGCAGCGGCAAGCAGCAGGAGCGCCCGCACGCCGATCGCCGCGGTGGCGAGCACCGTGATCTCGCCCAACGTGTCGAACGCCCGGAAGTCCACGAGGATCACGTTGACGATGTTGCGTCCGTGCCCGAGCGTGGGGCCGTTGTCGACGAAGAACTCGCGGAGCCGCGCGGCCGTCTCGACCTTCGACACCGACAGCACCAGGCCGCCGACGACGATGCCGAGCCCCGCCGCGATGACACCGTCGCGCACGCGGACCAGCCGAGGCGACAGCGCGCCGAGGTTGCGGAACCGGCGGAACACGAGGACGTAGATGACGACAGTGAGCGTCTCGACAGAGAACTGCGTCATCGCGAGATCGGGCGCGCCGAACAGGAGGAACGTCATCGCGACGCCGTACCCGACGGCGCCCAGCGAGAGCACGGCGGCCATCGTGGACGTCGCAAGCGTCGCCCCGAGCGCGCCGAGGATGATCACCGAGACGACGATGACCTCGTGGACGCGCATGGGGACCACCGGGTCCACCACCTGCACCCCATGCGACGTGACAAGGGTTGCCCCTGTGACCACCACCGTCGTCATGACGATGGCCATGACGTAGGACCGCAACGACGCGCTGTGCAGCGCCGGGGCGATCGCCCGGCCCGAAGCGTCGAGTGCCGCCAGCCACCACGTGTACAGGTGCTCGGTGCCGAATGCCGGCACCGGCAGCCGCCTGCGGAGCGTCCCCCGCACGACGTAGGCCAGCGCCACCCCGAGCAGCGTGACCATGCTGAGGAACAGTGCGGGCGACAAGCCGTGCCACACCGCCAGCGCCACGGGCACAGGCGCCCCGGCTATGGCCGACGCCGCCGCGGCGACCGTCGGATTGGCGAGCAGCGGCAGCACGCCGAGGACGAGGCCGCACGTCGCGAGCACGAGTGGCGGCAGCCACATCGGCCACCCTGCCTCGTGAACGTGCGTGAGGTCCACGGCCGCCTGTGCCTCCGCCGCGTGGCCGGTGTCGGCCGGGCCTTCGGGAATCGCGTCGTCGGGCCGCACCGTCCCCGTCTCGTCGAAGGGCGGCACCTCGACGGTGCCCGAACTGCCCTCATGGACCGTACGGTGCGTGCCGGCGGCTGTGGCGGCACTGCCAGCCTCACGGACCGACGACGACAGGGGCAGCCGGCCGGCTCCGACGAACGGGCCGACACCGGCCACCACGCCCGCGAGACCGAGCAGGACGCTCGCGATCACCATCGCGCCGAGCAACCACTCCGCGCCGCTGCCGCCATGCAGCAGCGCCTCGTAGGCGGCGTCCTTGCCCACGAACCCGAGCGTGAGCGGGACGCCGGCCATCGACAGCGCGGCCGCGCCGCCGGCAAACGCCGTGAGCGGCATGGCACGGCGCAACCCTGCCAGCACCGTGACGTCACGCGTGCCGGTCTCGTGGTCGAGGGTGCCCGCCACGAGGAACAGCGCGCCCTTGTAGCAGGCGTGCGCCAGCAGGTACACGAGCGCTGCCGTGATCGCCTCCGGCGTGCCGACACCGAGCAGCATCGTCAGCACGCCGAGGGCGCTGACGGTCGAGTACGCGAGGATGCGCTTGAGGTCTACTTCCTGAATGGCCCGGTACGAGCCGAGGACCATGGTCAGGGCGCCGACGACGGTGACCGTGGCGGTCCAGGGGGCCGTGGCGGCGAGCACGGGCGACATCCGCGCCACGAGATAGATGCCCGCCTTGACCATCGTGGCGGAGTGCAGATAGGCGCTCACCGGGGTGGGCGCCGCCATCGCGTTCGGCAGCCAGAAGTGGAACGGGACCTGCGCGGACTTCGTGAAGGCCGCGAGCAGGACCAGCACCGCGATCGCCGACGACAGGGGGTGCGCGGCGATGGTGCCCGCCCCTGCCGCCATGGCGCTGATGCTCACGGTGCCCGTGGCCTGGCTGAGGAGCACGCCGGCAGCCAGCAGCGCCAGGCCGCCACCGCCGGTGACGATCAACGCCTGCACGGCCGCAGCGCGCGCGTCGGCACGTTCGTGCTCGAACCCGATGAGCAGAAACGACGTGAACCCGGTCAGCTCCCAGAAGACGAACAGCGCGAGGACGTTGTCACTGAGTGCGACGCCGAGCATCGCGCCCATGAACGCGAAGAGCGAGGCGTAGAACCGACCGGCATGGGGATGTCCATCGAGGTAGCGACTCGCGTAGAGCACGACGAGCGCGCCGATGCCGGTGATGAGCACCGCGAAGAGCAGCCCCAGCGCGTCCAGGTTGAACGACAGCGAGAGCCCGAGGGACGGCGCCCACGCCAGTTCGAGGACGCGCGGGCCCGTGACAAGGGCACGGCGCAACTCCGCGGCCAGCAGGCAGGCCAGCAGCGCCGGCCACACCGCCAGCAGGCGCGTCGTCCGCGGCCAGCGCGGCACCAGCCACAGCGCCAGCAGCGCGACGACGAACGGCGAGAAGATGGCGCCGGTAATCAGATCACCCCGAGTGCAACCATGGCCCGCGCCACCTTGATGAAGCCGGCGATGTTCGCGCCATTGACGTAATTGCCCGGCGTGCCGTACTCCTCGGCCGTCTCGTGGCAGCGCTGGTGGATGCCGCGCATGATGTCGGCGAGGCGCTGCTCGGTGTACTCGAACGTCCAGGCATCACGGCTGGCGTTCTGCTGCATCTCGAGCGCCGACGTCGCCACGCCGCCGGCGTTGGCGGCCTTGCCTGGGCCGAACGCGACGCCGTGCTCGTGGAACACCCGCACCGCTTCCGGGGTAGCCGGCATGTTGGCGCCTTCGGCGACGATGCGGCAGCCGTTCTTCACGAGCGCCTGCGCATCCTTGCCGTTGAGTTCGTTCTGGGTCGCGCATGGCAGGGCGACGTCGCACGGCACGTCCCAGATGCTGCCGCTGGTCACGTGGCGGCCGCGGCGCATCAACGCCACGTAGCGCTCGATGCGCCCGCGCTCCACTTCCTTGATCTGCTTGACGCAGCCGAGGTCGATGCCGTCGGGATCGTGGACGAAGCCGCCCGAATCGGAGCAGCCGACCACCTTCCCACCGAGCTCGCAGATCTTCTCCATCGTGTAGACCGCGACGTTGCCGGTCCCGGACACGATGAAGGTCTTGCCCTCGAGGGCGTCCTTGCGGACCTTCAGCATCTCCTGCACGAAGAAGACGAGCCCGTAGCCGGTGGCCTCGCGACGCACGAGCGCGCCGCCCCAGTCGAGCCCCTTCCCCGTCAGCACTCCGGACTCGTACCTGTTCGTGATGCGCTTGTACTGCCCGAACAGATAGCCGATCTCGCGCTGCCCGACGCCGATGTCGCCGGCCGGCACGTCGGTGTATTCACCGAGGTGCCGATAGAGCTCGGTCATGAAGCTCTGGCAGAAGCGCATGATCTCGCCATCCGACCGCCCCTTGGGGTCGAAATCGGACCCGCCCTTGCCGCCGCCGATCGGCATGCCCGTGAGCGCGTTCTTGAAGACCTGCTCGAAGCCGAGGAACTTGATGACGCTGAGGTTCACCGACGGGTGGAAGCGCAGGCCACCCTTGTACGGGCCGAGTGCGCTGTTGGACTCGACGCGGAAGCCCCTGTTGATCTGCACGCGACCGGAGTCGTCCTGCCACGGGACCCGGAAGATGATCTGCCGCTCCGGCTCGCACAGGCGCTCGATGGCCCGGTCGTCGCGGAATTCCGGATGCTTGGACAGCACGGGCCCGAGGGAACCGAGCACTTCGGCGACCGCCTGGTGGAATTCTGGTTCGCCCGCGTTGCGCCGCACGATGTCCTGGTGCAGCGCCTGAAGTTCCTCGTTCCCGTGTAGCAGCATCTCGTGATCGTCCCTCGAGTCGTGGCGATCGCCGCCACGCGGGCGTGGCCGCCCTCAGGCGGCCGGAAGCGTGAAGAAGAAGGTGGAGCCCACGCCGAGCATGCTCTCCAGCCAGATGCGGCCCCCGTGGGCGGCAACGATGCCATCCACGATGGCCAGGCCGAGCCCGGTCCCCTGGTAGCCCGATCGACCGCGCCGATAGTAGCGGTCGAAGATGTGCGGCACGTCCTCGGCGGCGATGCCCGGACCGCTGTCGGTCACGAAGAACACCACGTCCGGTCCGCGCCGCTCCACACCGATGGTAACCGTGGGAGCGCCGACCTGCACCGCATTCGTGACCAGATTGGCGAAGATCTGCCCCACCCGGTCGCGGTCACATCGTACGGCGGCCCCGTCGTCGTCCACCTCGGAGCGCAGCGTACTGCCGCGCTCGGCCACCATCGGCTGCAGCGCCTCGAGCGCGTCCCGCACCAGCGCAACGGCACGCTCGGTGCCGGTACTCACCGAGAACCGCCCCTTGTCCACGAGCGCCAGATCGCTGAGGTCGGACGTGAGGCGCGTCATGTGCCGCACGGCCCGGCCCATCGCCAGCAGGCGCTGCGGGTCGGCCTCCCGCCCGGACTCGACACGTGTCTCGCTGCCCATCAACGCGACGTTGGTGGCGAGCACCGCGAGCGGCGTCCGCAGGTCGTGCGTGACAACCCCGAGGATCTCCTCGCGCGCGCGCACAGCCCGCCGTGCCTCCTCGGCCAGTCGCGCGTTGTGGAGCACCACGGCCGCGCGATTGGCCAGGTCCTCGACCATGCGCGCGTCCTCGGGCGCCAGGTCCCGGCCGATCTCGGTCGAGACGGTCAGCGTACCGAACACGTGGCCACCACTGGCGAGCGGCGCGCAGATCGTGGAGTCGAGGCCGAGCGTGCGCAACACGTGCAGGCGCATCGGGTCGGTCTCGCGCTGCTGCAGCACCTCGTCGTCGATGTGGCGGACGTACTCGGTGACGAGCGTGCGCAGCACGTGCGGCGCGCCGGCGCCCACGGCTCCCGGCGCCGGATCGCGGCGCAGTGCCCGCGCCAGCCTGCCCCGATCGGCACAGCGATGCTCCGCCGCGACCCGCTCCAGCGACCCGTCGGGGCGTGAAAGATCTATCACGCACCAGTCGGCGATGGCAGGGACGGCCAGATTCGCGATGGTCTGGAGCGCCTGTTCCGGGTTGCGCGCCTCGGCAAGCGCGCGGCTGGCGTCGGCGAGGAAGCGCTCGCGCCGCAGCGCTGCCGCGTGCCTGACCTCGGCACCCAGGGCCCGGCGCGTCACCGCGTCGGCATCGGCGTGCACGCTCGCGTAGTGGTCCACGACGTCCCCTGCGGCCTCCTCGAACGCGGCCGACATCAGGTCGAGTTCGCCAAAGGTCAGACCAGCCCGTTCCCGACGCACGCAGGCCATCACGAGCCGGCGGAGAAACGCCACCGCACGCACGATTTCGCCGACGGTCGGCTCGCCATCATCGCCCGACCACGACGGCAGTTGCGACGCCTCGCGCGGCCGCCCTTCCGCGGCGCTCGTCATGTGCGCCAGCACCAGCGCCAGGAGATCCGAACGGAACCGCGCATTGGCGGGTCCGGCCAGCGGACCGCCGGCAACCTGCCACTCCATCAGCAGCGCGGCCCGTCGCCTGCTGACGAAAGCGGCGAAGTCGAAGGCCTGCGGCGAGGCCTGGGGCACGAGTAGCGGACGCGTCATCTGTTCTCCTGTATCGGGTGCACGGGTCCGCTCTCTGGACGCCACGCGGGGCACCGGCGCGCGTGAGCGCCGGGTGGCTCGGGGAATCGGCCACGAGCAGGACGGTGCAAGCGACGCGCCGATCTGCTGCAGGAAATCCGGCAGGTTTCGCGCGATCCCTGCGTCGTCGCGTTTCACCTTGTAACGGCCCTTGCCTCCTGTAACGCCGGGACGGCCTAGAATGTCGCGCATGGCCAAGCGCACGTCACCCCGGGCGGGCACGTCTCCACTCGAAGGCGTGCACCTGGCCGAACTCCTGGAGTTCAGGCCCGACCAGGGCGTCATCCGACTGCACGAACAGCGCGTCGTGATCCTCAGCGCGGCGGCGATGGGACTGCTGCGCAAGGAACTGCTCGACACGCTCGGTGCGGCCACGACGCGCCGCCTGTTGCTCCGCTTCGGGTTCGCCGACGGCTACCACGACGCGGTCAACCTGCGTGAGCGGTACGGGTGGGACGACGCGCGGGACGGACTGCGCGCCGGGGCGACGCTGCACACCCTTGCCGGCATCGTGCGCGCCGAGATCCGCAGCACCAGCCACGATGCGGACACGGGCCGGTTCGAACTCGAGATGGTATGGCACGACTCCTACGAGGCCGAGCAGCACGTGCACCACTACGGCGTGGGCACGGCGCCGGTCTGTTGGTCCCTCGTCGGGTACTCGAGCGGGTTCGCGAGCGCGTGCATCGGCAAGGAGGTGTATTTCCGCGAGACCGCCTGCGTCGGCGCCGGCGCGCGGACCTGCACCGCAATTGGCCGCGACGCCGACAGCTGGGGCGCCGACATCGCCGGGATTCGCGCCGACTTCCAGACGGCTGCCGTCGGACCGGAGATCGAACGGCTCAGCAAGGCCGTCAGCCGGCGCATGAAGGAGCTCGACCGGCGCGAACGGGTCCTCGAACGTCGTGAACGCGAGTTGAACCTCCTGCGTGAGCGCGTCACCCGCCACGCCGCGTCGCGCCATTTCGTCGCCGGGAGTGCGGCGATGCAGGACGTGCTCGAACTCGCGGCCCGGGTGGCGCCACTCGACACGACCGTGCTCGTCTTCGGCGAGAGTGGCACGGGCAAGGAGTTCCTCGTGCGCCTGATCCATGACGAGAGCCCGCGCGCCGGCGCTCCCTTCGTCAGCATCAATTGCGCCGCCCTCACCGAGCCGCTGCTGGAGTCGGAGCTGTTCGGCCACGTGCGCGGGGCGTTCACCGGCGCGGTACGCGACAAGGCCGGGCTGTTCGAACTGGCGGGCAACGGCACGATCTTCCTCGACGAGGTCGGCGAGATGCCGCCCACGCTGCAGGCCAAGCTGCTGCGGGCGCTGCAGGAACGCGAGATCAGACGGGTCGGCGGCGAGCGGATCATCAAGGTGCAGGCACGCGTGGTGGCGGCAACCAACCGCGATCTCCGCGCGGCCGTGGACGCCGGCAGCTTCCGCCAGGACCTGTATTTCCGGCTGGCCGCCTTCATCATCACGGTGCCGCCGCTGCGCGATCGCCGCGATGACATCCCGCTGCTGGTCCACGAGTTCCTGTCGCGCGCCGCCACACGCATGAAGAAGGACGTGACCGCGGTATCGGCCGACGCGATGACCGCCCTGATGCAGTACCCGTGGCCCGGCAACGTACGCGAACTGCAGCACGCCGTCGAGCGCGCGGTCATCCTGGCCAACACCTCGAGCCTGCGACGCCGCGACCTGCCGCCGGAGGTCACCGGCGCCACGCGCCTGCGCCAGCAGGTCGACACGCTGGACCTGCAGCAGAACGAACGCATGATGATCGAGCGCGCGCTCGAGACGTTCGGCGGCAACCGGCGGCGCGCGGCCGAAGCCCTCAACATCAGCACCGTCACCCTCTGGCGCAAGATGAAGCAATACAACCTTTCAGCTTGAAACGGCAGGAGCGAGGCGCGAAATGCCGGCCCGGCACGGCGACGCGCCCGGCAGGCGATTGCGCGGGCCCGGGAAGTGGCACGAACCGTGCGCCTGGGTCGAGGCGATGAAGAAGGAACGTCCTCGCGACGTGCTCGACAACGTGGCCGACGCGCCGCTCGCCACGCAGCCACCCCGCGCGTCGCCGCTACGCATCCACGTGCGGGCGGGTCCCCGCATCGAACTCCAGGCACGCGCCTACGCCGAGTACCGCTTCTTCGCGGGGCTGGCGCCACTCGGCGGCGTGCGTTCGGTGCGCGTCAGCCTGCGCCACATCCCCGGCGGAACCGACGCCGTCGTGTGTGCCGTGGCCGTCGTGCTCGACGACGGAACCGGCTTGCGGTTCCGGGCCACCGGCACCCATACCTACGACGCGATCAACAAGGCTGTCCGACGCCTCCAGAACGATATGTCCGTTTCATCCTGAAATCGCAGGCGCAGACCGCGCCCAAGCCGCAGCCGCCTCGATCCTGAGGAAATACGCGGGAATTTCGCTTCTTCGCCGACGTCTCTGCCGTCCCCCCGCCTGGCCTCCGTCTTGCCTCTACAAGGGGCATGACCCCTTCGCGCATCGTGTGTGCTGTGGATTTCTCTGCCAATGGCAGGGCGGTGCTGGCGCATGCCGCCGCCCTGGCAGATTGGCACGACGCCGAACTCGATGTCCTCTACGTGCGGCCGGGGCGCCGCGCCGACGACCCGTCCGCCGACGAGGGCCTGCGCGCGCACCTGACGGAGTTCGTCCGGCAGACCGCGCCCGCGCACGTGCGCACGTCGGCGTTCGTGCACGGGGGCGAGCCGGTGGCCTCGCTCATCGGCCACGTGGCCGACCGGCATGCGGACCTGGCGATCGTCGGTCAGGACGGGCCCCGCCGGGCGCTGTTCTCATCGCGCGGACGCTTTGCCGCCGCCGTGGCGCGCCGCGCCTCGATGCCGGTGATCACCGTCACGAGTCGGGCGCCCCTGATCGCGCCGGACGCGCAGTTCCACCGCATCGTCTGCGCCGTGGACGAGTCGCTCGCCGCGGCGGGTGCGCTGCGCACCGCGGTCGCACTCGCGCAGCAGAGTGGCGGACGTCTCACCGTGCTGAACGTCGTCGAAGGGTATCCAGGCGTGCCGGTGTACGCGGCCTCGAGCGCCTCCCGGCTGCTCCAGGAGTTCAGCGTGCGTGCCGAGGGCATCGTGGCCCGCCTGCGCGCGCTCGTGCCCGCCGAGGTGGCTGATTGGTGCGACGTGGATTACCAGGTGCTGCCGGGGGTGCCGCACGACGTCATCGCCGTCACCGCCGCAGCGCACGGCGCAGACCTCGTGGTGACGGGCCGGCCGCCGCAGTCCTGGTTCGGCGCCCTCGGGTCCACCGTCAGCGCGGTGATCGCACGCGCCACATGCCCGGTGCTGACCGTCCCCGGGCCGGCTGGGCTGCGGGTGGACGCGCCCGTGCAGCGGAACGCCCCGATCGACTTCGCCGAGTTCCGTGCCGCGGCGCTGGCCGCACGCACCCGGGAACACGCCGAGAGCACCACGGCATGACCAGTTGGTCGCCGGGCGCCCGCAAGACCGCCGACGACCGCAAGACCGCGCCGGGGGGACCGGCGCGCATCACCGAGATCGAGAAGAGGGAGTTCGCCACATGAATCCGTACATCCTGCTCACGTCGCACGACGACACGCCCGACGCCATCGAACTGCGGGCCCGCCTGACCTCCTGGCACGATGCCATGGTGCAGCACGAGCGCCGGCTGCAGAAGGGCCACACCGACGAGAACTGTGACGACGAGTGCGCCCACGCCGATGCGCGCCTGCTCTGGGCCGAGGCTCTCGCCGCGTTCGGACCTCGCGCCCGCGAGCTGACGTTCCTGCAGTCACGTGCCTCGGAGGCGACGTGACGGCGCCGGTGCCGGCAGCCGCCGGCGAAACCGAGCGCGTGCGGGTCCTCATGGACGCGTGGCTGCGGAGCGACGACGCGGTGGTGGTGCTGATCGACAGGACGCGCGCGATCAGCTACATGCGCGGCTTCGGATTGTCGCCGTGCCAGCTCGAGTTGCTGGGCGTGCAGATCGAGAAGAACGTGCGGGTGCTGCTCACCGACGCAGCACCCGCCGCAGACGATGCGCCGAGCATGCCGTGTCCGACATGACGTGACGCGCGGCGTACCCGGAGGCGGCCGTGCGCTCAGGACGGCTGCACGCCGAGCCACGCCATCAACTCCGCTGCCGCGGCGCCGCCGGCCCGATTGGCGCCGATAGTGGACGCCGACGGGCCGTAGCCCACGAGGTGAATCCGGGGATCACGTGCCACCTGGGTGGCCAGCCGGCCCGTCATGACGATTCCGCCGTCCGGCCCGCGCAACATGAGCGGCGCAAGGTGATCGAGCGCGCTACGAAACCCGGTACACCACAGGATGACGTCCGCCGGCTGGCTGGTGCCGTCCGGCCAGCGGACACCGTCCTCGACGATCTCGCTGAACATCGGCCGCCGCTCGAGCACGCCGCGCGCCCGCATGGCCTCGACTGCCGGCGTCATCGGAATGCCGGTGACCGACACCACCGATCGCGGCGGCAGGCCACGCCGCACCCGATCCTCCACCGCCGCGACGGCAGCACGACCAGCCTGCTCGTCGAACGGCCCGGCTCGGAATTCGGGAGGCCGCCGCGTCACCCACGTCGTCGTCGTCACCGCCGACACCTCGTCGAGCAGCTGGATCGCCGAGATTCCTGCCCCCACGACGATCACGTGGCGTCCCTCGAATGCGTGCGCGTCGCGATAGCCGTTCGTGTGCAGCTGCTGCCCACGGAACCGGTCCGCGCCCGGGTACACCGGGATGTAGGGGCGCTCCCACGTGCCTGTGGCGTTGATGATGCCGCGCGCCGAGACGTGCACCCCGTCCCCTTCCACCAGCAGGCGTTCGCCGCGATCGCACACGGAGTGCACCGTCACCGGCCGGTAGACCTGCAAGTCGAAGGCGTGCTCGTATGCCGCGAAGTATTCCGGCACGGCCACATTCGCTCGTACATCGGCCTCCACGCCGCCGACGACATCGGCCAGGCGCAGCCCGGGCAGGTCGTGGATGCGGTTGACGGTGCTCAGGGTGAGCGAGGGCCAGCGGTGCTGCCAGGCGCCACCCGGCCGCTGGGACTTGTCGAGGACGACGAAGCCACGCGGCACGGCAAGGCCACGCCGCGCGAGGTGGTACGCCGACGACAGGCCGGCCTGACCGGCCCCTATTACGACGATCTCCGTCTTCAGGGTCAGGTGCGCGGAGGCCACCGCGTTCCTTCGTACCGTCGGGTCGCCAAGGCGACCCCGCGCCGCGGCCGTGGCATACGTGGCGCGGGGCTCATCTCACACGATCTGCGCCGGTGGAGGACCGGGTTCCGACGGTGGATCCTGCATCGGAATCGGCGCCGGTTCCGTCGGCGGCGTCGCTGGCACATCGTCGTCATCGTCCCGGTCGCGACCTCGGTCGCGCGGGTCGGGTGGACTCGGCGGCTCGTCCGGGATGCCGGTGCTGGCTCGCCGGACATCGCCGAGCGCACGAATCAGCTTCAAGGTGTCCGTCATCTCGATCTCCTGAGTCGCGAGGCCATTCTGCCGCGGCTGTCGCGAGATGCGACAGCAACCGGGCGCCTGGAGGCCGCTCGCGACCCTGCTCGAGTGCGGTTGCAAAGACAGCGCCGCAGCGCCCGCATCAGCGGGACGGGGTAAGGCCCTGCTTGCTGCGCGTGGCAGACCAGCCGGCGCCCGTCATCCGATCCCCTGCGACTCGCCCCGTGTACACCTTGCTGCCGGCTGTGAACGTGATCTCCTCGCCGCTCAGCCGTCCCGCCGTGACCGGTGTCGATCCGAGCGTGCCCGACACCGTCTGGAACTGCTGCGTCAGCGTGAGTGTCTGGCCGTCCATCTGCCAGGTGCCCTCGGCCTTTGCAGGCACGATCCACAACAACGCGCTGCACCACGAGGAACACGGCGACGAGGTCTCGCGGGCGTCAGGCTCCCAGTCGTCCATGTCGAACGAGTTCGAGACGATGCGCGTGCCCGGCTTCAGGTCGAGCAGCTTCGGTCGCAGCCTGAGGTTGATGTCGGGCAGCAGGAACAAGGTGATCACCGTTGCCTTCGAGAGGTCGGCTTCGAAGAGGTCGCCCTGTTCGAACGTCGCCTTGTCGGCCACGCCGGCTTCCGATGCGAGCCGCCGCGACAACGCGACCATCTCCGGATTGAACTCGACGCCGCGTGCCGTGACGCCCTTCTTGGCCGCGGTGATGACCGTGACACCGTTGCCCGAGCCGAGGTCGACGAGCACGTCCTTCGGTGTCACCTTGGCCAGTTGCAGCATCAGGTCCACCGTGGCTTGTGGCGTCGGTACCCACACGACGTCCTTGCCCTCCTGGCCGCTCACCGGCTCGAACGGCTTCTCCGTCGCGACCGCCTGCGCGGACGCGCTGGCCGCCACGAGCGACAACACCAGGGCGCCGATTCCCCGCCACATGTACTTCACGTCACCCATGCGAGCTCCTTCCAGTCGTAAGTGGACGAACGACGAGTGGCGTCAATCCGCTTACATGCCGGCCTGCGTCGCCGAGTTGGCGCCGCTGCAGCGCGGAGCATGGTACCCGTTGTGGAGAGCGGCCGTCCGCCGTGCAC
>JAEZCY010000293.1 GCA_023429845.1 Acidobacteriota bacterium | reverse complement strand
GGGGGGTCCTTCCCGGCGAGACGGCTGCCGCCGCGGAGCCGCCCTGGACCCCGTCTGTGCTCGTGATCGGCGCCGGCCCGGCTGGACTGAGCGCCGCGCTCGTGCTCGCCCGACGCGGCGCGCGCGTCACCATCGTCGAGCAGGACGCGCAGGTGGGCGGCATCTCGCGCACCGTCGAGCATCGAGGCTACCGCTTCGACATCGGCGGGCACCGCTTCTTCACGAAGTCGCGGCTCGTCGAGGGGCTCTGGCAGGACCTGCTCGGCGACGAGTTCCTCACGCGTCCGCGACTCTCGCGCATCTTCTATCGCGGCCGGCTCTTCGACTATCCGCTGCGCGCCGGCAACGCGCTCCGCAACCTCGGAATCACGACCGCCCTGGCCGTGCTCCTCAGCTACGTGCGTGCGCAGGTGCGCCCCCGGCGCCCCGAAGTGTCGTTCGAGGACTGGGTCACCAACCGCTTCGGCGAGCGCCTCTACCGCATCTTCTTCAAGACCTACACGGAAAAGGTGTGGGGCCGCCCCTGCCGAGAGATCGGTGCCCAGTGGGCGGCGCAACGCATCAAGGGCCTGTCGCTGCGCACGGCGGTGCTCGGCGCAGTGCCGGTCGTGCGGCGCTGGCAGACCGGCGGATCCATCAAGACGCTGGTCGAGCAGTTCCAGTACCCGCGGCTGGGCCCCGGCCAGATGTGGGACACGCTCGCGCATCGGTTGCGCGCCGACGGCGTCGTCGTGCGCACCGGATGCCGGGTCGCCGCGCTCGAGCACGACGGCGGGCGGGTGCGGACCGCGCGTGTCGTGAGCTCATCGGGCGAGGTCGAACGCATCGCCGTGGACGGTGTGGTCTCGACGATGCCGCTGCGTGAACTCGTCGGGGCGCTCTCGCCGACGTTGCCCGAGGCGGTGCGCGCGGCCGCGGGCACGCTGCAGTACCGCGACTTCCTCACCGTCTGCCTGATCGTCGAAGGCGAGGACATCTTCCCGGATCAGTGGATCTACGTCCACGACGAGAGCGTGCGGCTCGGTCGCATCCAGAACTTCGGCAACTGGAGCCCGCACATGGTGCCGGAGCGCGGACGCTCGGGACTCGGCCTCGAGTACTTCTGCCAGGAGGATGACGATCTGTGGCGCAGGAGCGATGCCGAACTCGTTGCGCTGGGTGCGCGCGAGCTCGAGGCAATCGGCGTGGTGCCGGCTGCCAGGGTGCTCGACGGCCATGTGATCCGCGTGCCCAAGGCATACCCCGTGTACGACCACGGCTACGAGGACGCGCTCGCTGTCGTGCGGGCGGGGCTGCACGCGTTGTGCAACCTCGAAGTCGCGGGGCGCAACGGCATGCACAAGTACAACAACCAGGACCACTCGATGGTCACCGGGATGTTGTCGGCATTGACGCTGCTGGGCGACCAGCGCGACGCGTGGGCGGTCAACGCCGACAGCGACTATCACGAGACCATCGACCGCGAGCGCCTCGCCGAGGACCTGCGTGCCGTGGACGAGCAGCAGCCGCTCGTCCCATCAGCGCTGCTCTCCGTCGGCGACGCGCCCGCGGCGCCCCTGTCAGCGTCGACGCCGCCGCGCCGACCCGGCCGCCGGTGGCGGGAAAAAATTCGTAAGGCATTACTTCGTTGGCTATCGCCCGTTGCGGTTGTCGCGCTGAGCGGCATGGCGGTCGTCTGGGTCGCCGCGCGCCACGCGTTTCCGGTACAGCCGACGGCCCTGCTGGAACTCTACCAGCCGTCATTCCGGCAGGTGACAGCCCCTGCCACCTGGCCGGAGGCACTGGCCTTTCTGCGGGACGACCTCTCGACTCCTCGCGGGCAGGCGTTCCTGCAGAGCCTGCTGCCCAACCAGGCGGGCATGCTGTGCGTGTCGGTGGCGGTCTGGTGGATGGTGGCGCTGTCGAGCGCCCGGCTCGGATGGCGCCGGCTCGACCTGCTTCTGCTCCAACTGCTCGCGCTGCCGCTCTTCGGCGTGATGTGGTACTTCGGCTGGTTCCAACGCCCGCCGTTCCTCAGGCTGCTGTGGGGTGCCTACGACCTGCTTGCGCTCCTCGCCATCGCGCTGATCGTGCGCGCGTACCGGCGGGCCTGGACACGTGAGCCCCCGCGAGCATGGCAGCCCTCACTCGGGCGCCGAACCCTTGCCGGGCTCGTCGGGCTGCTCCTCGTGCTGAACGTCGCGATCGTGCTGTGGCGGCTCCCAGACGATGCGGGCGTCTTCGTGAACCTGGGAGCGCAGCGCCTGCGCGAGACCCATCGGCTGCCGTACGGCGACCCGCTGCTCACCGGAACGCCGGCCGCCGCGTACGGCCCGCTGCTGTACGTCCTGCATGTGCCTGCGCAACATTACCTGCAGCCTGCTCCGCCGAATGCGCCCGTCGACAGGCCCGCACTCGACGGACACTACGTGCAGCCTCCTCTCCAGGCAGCGCAGTGGACCGCCCTGGCATGCCATCTGGTCGGGCTCGGTGCACTGTACGCCTTCGTCCGGCGCCTGCGAGGGCGTCGGGTGGCGCTGGCCGCCGTGGCGCTGTTCGCTTCGAGTGTGGCGGTGCTGGGCATCGGCGGCGACCGAGACCAGATCGCCGGACTCACGTTCGCGTCACACATCGCGCCATCGAGTGCGATGCTCCTCGCGCTGGCGTGCTGGCCGGAACCGGGAGTGGCCGGCGTGCTCCTGGCAGCGGCCGCGGGGATCGGGTTCTATCCACTCTTCTGTGTGCCGGCCTGGCTCGGGTTCTACTGGCGTGACCGACGCGCGAGACGACAGTTCCTGTTCGGGCTCGGCGCCACCGCGCTGATCGTCGGTACGTGGATGCTGGCCGCGTCGCAGGCGGCCGATGGGCGCGGCGTGCTCGCGACGATCCTGCACGACACTTTCGGTCACCACAGCGACCCCGCCTCGTACGGCGCGAGCCCGTTCGGCCTGTGGGGGCAGCGCGGCGGCTGGCGCGCGTGGGCACACACGCCGCTGCTCGCGTCGACGACGTTCAGTTCGCCCCTGCTGCTCGCCCTGATCGTCGTGGCGTGCCTGGCGTTCCTCCCGGCACGGCGTGCGCGCCCGGCACAGTTGGCGGCCTTGCTGGGTGCGGTATCGCTGGCTACCTCGCTCACGAAGATTCACGCGACGGGAACCTACCTGGCCTGGTTCGTGCCGCTGCTGCTCCTGAGCGTGCTGGCCGATGGCTCGACGCCTCTCGTTCGCTCGGGCCGTGAGGCGGCGCCGGTGGATGGCCGCGTCCGCGGCCGCTCGAAACGCGAGAACTGAGGTGACGCATGCGCGCCGCGGACACGGTTACGCTCACCCATGCGGCCACCCCGTGGGCCACGCGCTTGCGCATACCGTGGCCTGGCCTCGCACTCGCGGGTTCCCTTGGTGCGCTGCTGGCCACCGCCTGGATCTGCGTGTCGACGTGGCGCGTGCTCTGGCTAGCGGCCGTCGCCGTGTGCTGGGTCACGCCCGGCGTCGTCGCATTCGCGCGCGCCTATCGTGAGAGCCCCTCACGGCTGCCGATGGCGCTGCTGCTCGGGCCCGCCTTCGGCTACGCCGCGAGCAGCCTGTGCCTGCTCGCCGTGTGGCTGCTCGGCAGCCGTTCGGGATGGTGGCTGGTTGGGGCGCCGGCGATCGCGGGCGGGCTGGCGTGGTTCACGCCCTCGCTCGGTCGCCGGCTGGACGTGCCGCGGTTCGACAGGCGCGACCTGCTCGCGGTCGCGTTGGTGCTGCTGATCGTGCCCGCGGTTGTGGCGCGTCCGTACTCGCGCGTCGGCCAGGATCTACCCGAGGGGCGGGCGTATCGCGCCTACTTCACCGCGGACCTCGTGTGGGCGATGGCCGTGGTGTCCGAGGTGAGCAAGGGGGATGTCCCGCCCGCCAACCCATATCACAAGGCGTTGCCGCTGCACTACTACTGGCTGGCGCACCTGCTGCCCGCGATCGAGCATCGGATCCTGCGGCGCGAGGTCCGTCTCGATCACCTGCTGCTGGCCAATGCCGTGTTCTGTGGCGCCATGTTCATCGCGTTCCTCTATGGACTCGGCAAGCAGGTCGCGCGCACGGCGCCGGCGACGGCACTTGGGTGCATCATCAGCGTGCTCTTCACGAGTCCCGAAGGTCTGTACGCTCTCGCGAACCTGTGGCAGCACGACCTGCCGATCACGCTCGTACGCGACTGGAACATCGACGCGGTGACTCGGTGGTTCTTCGACACGCTGCCCGTGGACGGCCTTCAGCGGTTGCTGCTGTACCAGCCGCAACACCAGATCGGCTACGCGCTGGCGTGTACGGCGCTGCTCGTGATGGTGCAGCAGGCGAGGCGACCACGCGTGCGCGCCGCGGTCGCCTCGGGCGTGCTGCTCGCCTGCGGCCTGCTCGTCAGCACCTTCTCGGCGTTGATGGTGCTCGCGATGGTCATGGGCGTCGGTGGGTGCGCGGTGTTGCGAGCGCGCGCGTGGAGGACAGGGCTGCTGCAGGCGATTGTCGGCGCGGTGCCGCTCGCCCTTGCGACGTGGCTCGGTGAACACCTGCACTATGTCACGGGAACCGGGCGTCTGGTGGATGTCGAGCCGAACCCGCTCGCCGTCAGGCATGCGCTCGCGGGTCTGCTTCTCAGCATGGGACCGGTCCTCCTGACGCTCGCGGTCGGTGCCTGGTGGCTTCGCACCCGCGCGCCGCGCGGAACCGATCGCGTACTCCTGCCTGGCATCGCGCTGGCCGTCTCGCTCTTCTTCTACTTCTTCGTGGACGTCCGCGATCATCAGGACGTCTACGTGGGCTGGCGCGCCGGGCACCTGATCTTCATCACCGCCGGCGGCGCACTCGGTTGGACCTGGTGGCGCATCACGCATGCGAGGTCGCGGCTGTGGCGTGCTGCTGGTGCGGTCGCTCTGGTGCTGTGCCTCGGCATCACGGCGCCCACGACGATCATCGACCTGTACAACACGCAGGACGTTGCCAATCGCTCGATGGCGGCAGGCTTCCCCTGGACGCTCGTCCTCGCGCGCGACGAGGTCAACGCCTTGCAGTGGATTGCGACGAGCACGCCCCCGGACGCGCGGGTACAGGTGGATCCCGTGGCGCGGGACCCGGCGACGTGGGGCTATGTCCCGGCATTCGGCGAACGGAGGATGGCGGCCGGAATCCCGATCTCGATGGTTCCGCTCGAGCCGTACCTGCGGGCAAGTCAGCGCGTGCGGAGAGTGTATCGGGCCAATGACGTGAACTACGTGCGGCAGCACGCTGACCAACTCGGCATCGACGTGCTGGTGGTGGGTCCTGAGGAAGACCGGGCGCATCCGCATTTCCGGCCGTTGCTCGAAGGGGCGCCGGACGCGTTTCCGGCGTTGTACCGCAGCCGGCTCGTGAGCCTGTACGCGGCCAGTGACAGGATGCGGAGACTCACGCGCACATGGGCGCCGCGCTCGCACGGGGCGAGAACAGAAAGAGCCGGGCCTCCTGCCTGGAGACCCGGCTCGACGTCAGCGATGGGCGTGAACTAGTTCGTGAAACGGCCGCGGCCGGTCCAGCGGCCGATCGACCTCTGCGCAGCGGTGGCGCCGGTCTGGTCGATCCATGCGGCCGACGGGCTGCTACCGCAGTGGCCCAACATGATGTCGATGATGTAGACCTGCGTGCTGCCGTCGCTGGGGCCGGCTCCCCAGTGGTAGTCCACCACGTCCATGGACGGATCGCTGGAGTTGCCGCGCTTGCCGTTGTAACCCCAGCGGTTGTCCTCCTCGCGCAGCTTGTCCACGAGGTAATCGAGGAACTCCCAGGTGCCGCCGTGCTCCTGGCACGATCGGCGCACGAGGTCGGGACGTGCTGCGAAGGCCGCATTGACCACGGCCACGCGGTTGGGAAGCGGGAGTCGCGACCCCGGCGCCGGGTCCGGCGTGCGGTTGGCGCCCGACACCGGGGCGGCCGGCGTGCGGAACGTCCAGGTGGGCGACCACGCGCCGTAGGCGTCGCTCAGTTCGGCCCGGGCGCGCCAGCTGTACACGGTGTCGTACTTCAACTGCGAGGTGACCGTCCAGTTCGTGCGACCGCTGCCAGCCGCCACGATCGGCTCGGCGATGAGCGACGTGCCTTCGAACAACTGGAACCGGTGCGCGAGCGTCACGCCTTCGGCATGGGTCGCAACGGCATTGGAGACCGAGAGCGTCACCGGAATCGAGTTCTGGGGCCCGAGCTCGGTTGTCGCGCCGGACGTCGGCGTCGGGTTCCCCGGCGCGTTGGCCTTCAGCGTCGGCGTGCCTTCGGGCACTGCGGAGACGGCGCCGATGCCGGGGGTGGCCGACGGGGAGACCGGGTTGTTGCTGCTGCTGCAGGCCGCACTGAGGGCGAGCAGGGCCATCAGGCCCACTTGGAATGCGTACTTCATCGTCGTCTTCCTCTTGCTTGCGGGTCTCAGAACGAGAGACGGAGGCCGCCGTGGAACTGCGCGCCACCGTACTTGACGCCGACCGAACCGTTGGGGCCCTGCAGGTCAGCCGTGCCACCGGCATAGCGGAAGCCCACCGTCGCGCCAAGCTTGCCGGCCTGGCCGACGTCGAAGGGCAGCTTGTAGGTCAGGTCGGCGCCGAAGTTGGCCGTGGTCGCGGTCTTCTCGCCACGCGTGAAGGTCACGTCCTGGAGGCTGACGGTGGCGAAGTCGGGCGGCGCACCCTGTTCGACGGGGCGCCCGCCACTCGGGAACTCGTGCGACAGGCCGACGAACGACGGCCCCGCCCCGACACCGAGCACGAGATCATCCCCGAACGGGAACATCCAGCTGGCCGTCAGGTGGTACTGGTTCTCGGTGTGCTTCAGGCCGGGGAGGTTCTGCGTGGCCTCGCGCGGACGGTTCAGGAACAACGGGTGGGGAACGCGGGCGACCACTGCGGTCTCCATGTCGTCGCCGTACCGGGCGTAGTTGAGCGACACCACGAGGTTGCGCCACACGCGCGCGCCGCCGCCGATGCCCCAGATGGCGCCGCCGCCGTAGGCCTGCGAGCCATCGATCGTGGCCGTCTCGTCGTAGATCGAGAAGGAGGACGAACTGGTGATGAGGTGGGAACCGCTCTGCGCACCCGCCGTGACCTGAATGTAGCCGCGGTCTTCATAGGGGGCGACGGCTGATTGTGCCGAGGCGACGGCTGGCGCCATCAGCAGGCCGCCCAGGAGAATTGCTCGTGTACTCATAGACAAACAGTCGAAGTCCCGGTCCGAGGCTCGGCATCGGGTTCGTGTCTCACTTCCGCTGGTTGAAAGATGGCGCGGGCCGAAGCCTGCACGCCGCGACGTGTCCGCCGGGAACAGGACACGAGATTGTTCGTCAGGCTGCTGGAAGTGTCAACCGGAGCCGTGACAGTAGGTGGGACACGGCGTGACGGGCCGACGGGGAACCCGGATGCACGCCCGGGTTCCACATCGCTGCCCACGCCCGGCTCCGGCGTTGCCGGGCGACGCTAGAAGCGGCCTCGGCTCGTCCATCGCCCGATCGAACCCTGGCGCGATGTCTCCGCGGTCTGATCGATCCAGGCCGGGCCCGGGCTGGAGCCGCAGTGACCGACGATGACGTCGATGATGTAGACGTTCGTGGTGCCTTCGTCGCGGCCGGGTCCCCAGTTGTAGGCCACCACGTCGTGTGACGGATCACCCGCGTTGCCGCGCTTGCCGTTGTAGCCCCACCGCGTGTCGAACGTGCGCAGCCGGTCCACGAGGCGGTCCATGAACTCCCACGAGCCGCCATGCGACTGGCACGAGTTGCGAAGCGCCGATGCGTACTGCCGCGCGACGTCGTCCACCACGGAGGCCATGTTCGGCAGCGGGAGACGCTGTCCGGGCCCCGGGTCGGGTGCACGCCTGCCGCCCGGAGACGGCGCCGGGCCCGGTGACGGTGCGGGCGAGGGCGCGGGGCTGGGCGACGGTGACGGATTCGGCGCCGGGGTCGGCGTGGGCGGTGGTGCAGGTGCGGCCGGCGTCCTGAAGCTGACGGCAGGCGTGTAGGGCGAGGTCACCACGCCATCGGTCGCACTGACTCGCCAGAAGTACACCGTGTTGTAAGCGAGCGGTGTCGGACGCGCCGAGGTCGTGGACGAGCCGCTGCGTGCCACGGTGAGCACCGCGACCATGTTGGCGAAGTTGGCGTCGGTGGCCACCTCGAAGCGGTAGGTGACGGGGCCCGCGAGGGGACCGGTCGCCGGGCCATTGAGCACGACGAGGTCGGGCGTGAGCGTGTCGATCGTCCCCGTGTTGGAGGGCGCCGCCGGGCTGGGCATGGCCACCACGACCGGGTCGTTCAGGACGAACGTTGAAAGTGCCGAGTAGTCACCGGTGTTGGCGCCGTCGAGCGCGCGGGTCCGCCAGAAGTAGCGCGTGCCGCCCGCGGTGAGGGTCGCCGGGACCTGATAGGTGGTGCGCCCGCCTTCGCCGGGGGCGATCTTGTCGCCGACGTGCGTCTTGCTGCTGAAACTGCTGTCGGTGGCGATCTCCACCTGCAGCCAGATCGGCCGCTCACCGCTCGTCGCGGCGTTCTCGATGAGCAGCGTGATCGGCCCGCCGGAGACGAGCGCGGTGTTGTTGACGGGCTCGAGGGGCTTGGGGGCCGAGATGGTGACGCCGGCAATAGGCCCCGCCACCGTGGGGCTGAGCGGGTTGCGGCTCTTGTTCGATTCGCAGCCGGCGACCATGAGGGCGCACAGGCCTATCGTCGCAAGCGTCACAGGGCGGATGGTGGACAAGAAGCGTCCTCGCACAGTTCAGGAGGACCGCAGCCGTTCGGCGCGGACGACACCTCCTTCTAGGGCATATCGGACGAAGGCGTCGACACCATCAGCCCCTTGCGGGTCAGAAACAGCAGGCCGCCCGGCAGTGACGCCAGGATCAGGAGTGCTGCGCCCGCGATCGACAGGGCCAGCCCGGCGTCCACGGCATGTCCGAGCCGCACGAAGAGGTACGAGAACACCGCTTCGCGTACGCCGAAGCCGTTGATCGACACCGGGGCCAACTGGATGACCAGGCTCACGGGCACAATCACCAGCGCGTCGCGCACCGGCAGGTCGATGCGCAGCCCGTAGGCGACACACAGATAGAACAGGACCACGAGGATCTGCACCGACAGGGCGCCGAGAAACGCCTCGAGCAGGATGGTGCGGTTGCCGCCGACCCGGGCGAGCATCCCTTCGAGCCGTCCCAGCCGCTCGGTGACCCAGTCCTCGCGCACGCGTGTCAGCGGGCTGAGCAGCTTCGGCACGAGCGGCGGCTGCGCGACGACGATGGCCGCGCTCACGGCCGCGAGCACGAGCAGCACCCAGAGATACCCGGTGCCAGGCAGCGCATGCCGGAGCAGCAGGGAGCCGGTGGCGGCGACCGCGAACAGTGCAATCAGCCCGAGCACGCGGTCGAGCAGGACGACGCCCGTCGCCACGGTTCGCGAGCCGGTGAGTGGCGCCGTGTCGGCAATCCGCACGACATCCCCGCCGATGTTGCTCGGGAGGAAGTTGTTGAAGAAATTGGCGACGAGGCAGGAGAGCGTCAGTTGCCACGTCGACGCGTGCACGTTCTGTGTGACCAGCAGCCTGCGCCAGCGCCAGCCGCTGATGAGCAGCAGCAGGGCGTGTGCGGCCAGCGCCAGCAGGATCCACCGCCCGTCCACCTGCCGCAGCCGTGCCATGACGGCGCTGACGTCCGTCTGACGGAAGAGGATGGCCAGCAACCCCACGCTGATGCTGAGCTTGATGGCGAAGAAGGACGCGCTTCGGACGCGGCCGGACACGGCGGACATGGGAGACGGCACGCTCGGCCGCGCGGAGGTGCGGCCAAAAGGTGAGAGACGGTACCATGCCGCCCGACGTGCGGCCAAGGCCGGCGTACCCGGCGGGTCCGGCTGCTCCACCAGAGGTCAGCCGCTGGTTTATACTTGAGGACTTTGCGGCCCGTACGCCTGCCCGTCCGGGCGGTGCCACCCACGCCGCCTCAGCGAGTGCCGTGACCGCCCCCCAGACCCCGCTCAGGATTCTCATGCTCGCCCCTGAGCCGTTCTTCGAGCCCCGCGGGACGCCGTTCAGCGAGTACCACCGCATCAAGGCGCTGGTCGAGGACGGGCACAGCGTCGACCTCGTGACCTATCCCATCGGGCGCGACGTGGACCTGCCGAACCTCCGTATCGTCCGCACCTGGCGGCCGCCCTTCATCACGAAGGTGCCGATCGGGCCGTCGGCGACCAAGGTCGTACTCGACGTGCTGCTGACGCTGACGATCCTCCGTGTGGCGTTCTTCAGTGGGCGCCGCTATGACGCGGTCCACTCCCACGAAGAGATGGGCGTGGTCGGTGTGTGGCTCGGCCGGCGTCTCGGCATTCCGCACCTGTACGACATGCATTCGAGCCTGCCGCAACAGCTCGGCAACTTTCGGTATTCGCGGTCGCGGCTGCTGCGCTGGGCGTTCGAGAAGGCCGAAGGCTACATGGTGCGGGGATCACAGGTCGTGATCACGATCTGTCAGGAACTGCAGGACACGGTTCACGAGATGGGCGTCGGCGACCGCGCCGTGCTGATCGAGAACGTGATGGGAGGCGACGTCGACCCGGCGCCCAGTCCCGGGCGAAACGCGGTGCGCGCGGCGTGGGGGCTGGCGCCGGAACAACCGGTGGTGCTCTATACGGGGACCTTCGAACAGTACCAGGGCCTGGACCTCTTGCTCGAGGCGAGCGTTCGGCTTGCCGCCAGCGTGCCGGACGTCGCGGTGCTCGTTGTCGGCGGCGCGCCGGAACAGGTGGAGACGATGAAGGCCCGCGCGCGGCAGGCCGGGGCTCCGCTCGTCTTTACCGGTCAGCGGCCGCCGGTCGAGATCCCGCACTTCGTCGATGCCTGCGACGTGCTCGTGTCGCCCCGCATCTCGGGCACGAACACGCCGCTGAAGATCTACTCGTACCTGCGTTCGGGCCGGCCCATCGTGGCGACGAACCTGCGGACGCACACACAGGTGCTGTCCGCGGATTCGGCCGTGCTCGTCGAGCCCGATGCCGAGGGGCTCGCCGACGGCCTCGCGCGAGTGCTGCTCGATCCGGCCGAGGGGGCGCGCGTGGCGGCGGCCGCGCAGGTCCTGGCCGACGCGCAGTACAGCCGGCAATCCTACGTGTCGCGCACACGTCGCGCGTATGACATGTTGCTCGGGTCTATGCGGCCGAGCCCGCGGCCGGTGGCGATCACGGGCCCGGCAGCGTCCGGAGGCCGGGAGCCGCAGTGACGGCGCTGGTCACGGGCGTCACCGGGTTCACCGGCGGGCACCTCGCGCGACACCTCCTGCACCGGGGCGTCCGAGTGCGGGGCCTGGTTCGCCCGAAGAGCCTGGGCAAGCCGGAGGTCACGACGCTGCGACAGGCGGGGGTCGAGATCGCCGCGGGTGACCTTGGCGACGCCGACGCCCTCCTCGCGGCGGCCCAAGGCATCGACGTCGTCTATCACATCGCGGCGACCTATCGGGAGGCTGGACAGCCCGACAGCGCCTACCGCGAGATCAACGTCGGCGGTGTGCGCCGCCTGATTGAGGCGTCGCGTGCGGCAGGCGTCCGGCGCATCGTGCACTGCAGCACCGGCGGGGTTCACGGGCACGTCGAGCACCCGCCCGCCAACGAGGACGCGCCGTTCAACCCGGGCGACGTCTATCAGGACACCAAGCTCGAGGGCGAGCAGCTGGCGCGTGCGGAGGGGCAGAAGGGCGGCGTCGAAGTGGTGATCGCGCGGCCGATCGGCATCTACGGTCCCGGCGACCTCCGGTTCCTGAAGATGTTCCGCGGGATCTCGCGCCGGCGTTTTCCGGTGCTCGGAGCGGGCGAGGTCTTCTACCACCTGACGTACATCGACGACCTGTGCGAAGGCTTCAGGTTGTGCGGCGAGGTGCCGGACGCGGCCGGGCGGACGTACATCCTCGGCGGTCCGCGCTACACGACGCTGAATGAGCTGGTCGCGATGATTGCCACCGAGTTGAAGGTGAAGCCCCTGCCGGTGCACTTGCCCGTGTGGCCGTTCTGGCTCGCGGGGGCGGCATGCGAGGCCGTGTGCGTGCCGTTGCGCATCGCGCCGCCCCTGTACCGGCGGCGCGTGGATTTCTACACGAAGAGCCGGGCTTTCGACACGACGCGCGCGCGTACCGAGCTCGGATACGCGCCCGCCGTGGACCTGCCGGAAGGTATCCGGCGCACCATCGCGTGGTATCGCGCGCAGGGACTGCTGTGAGTCAGAAGATCTCGGTGCTGCACGTGTGCGACCACCTCGGATGGGCCGGATCACGCATGCACGGCGTCAAACGCCTGTTTGCGTGGACGCTCCCGCGCTTCGATCCGACCCGGTTCGACGTGTCGCTCGTCAGCCTGCGGAAGAAGGACACGTCCGAGGACGCGCTGGAGCAGTTCGGCGTGGACGTCCCCTACCTGCACAAGGGCAAGTTCGACCCGGCCACGCTGACCGCGCTGCTGAAGGTGATGGACCGCAAGGGCACGCAGGTGCTGCACCTGCACGGCTACGGCGCGACCACGTTCGGGCGCATCGCGGCGGCGATGCGTGGCACGGCGGTGCTGCTGCATGAGCACGCCAACCACACCACGACGCCGTGGTTCCAGCAGGTGGCCGACACGCTGCTCGCGCCGTACACGGACCTGGCGATGGCGGTGTCGAAATCGACAGCCGAGTTCACGACGCGGGCACGCAAGATGCCGTCCGAGAGGACGAGAGTCGTCTACCTCGGTGCGCCCCTCGAGGAGTTCGGGCGTCTGCGGTCGCCACAGGAGATTGCGGCGGCCCGCGCGGTGCTCGGTATCGCACCCGGGACGTTCGCCGTGGGGACGGTGACCCGCCTCATGCCGTCCAAGGGCAACAGCTACCTGATCGACGCCGTGCGACCGATCGTCGAGCAGGTGCCCGAGGCGCACATCTACCTGGCCGGCGAGGGCGAACTCCAGGGCGAGCTCGAGTCGCAGGTGCGGGCCCTGGGCGTCGCCGACCGCGTGCATTTCCTCGGCTTCCAGCGCGACGTCGCCGCCGTCCTGTCGGCGTTCGACCTCGTGGTGTTCCCGTCTCTCTGGGAGGGCACGCCGCTGACGTCATTCGAGGCGCTCGCGATGGGCAAGCCGATTGTCTCCACGGACGCGGACGGCCTCTGCGAGATCCTCCGTGATCAGGTTGACGCGGTGGTGGTCCCGAAGAAGGACGCGCGCGCGCTCGCGGATG
>JAEZCY010000288.1 GCA_023429845.1 Acidobacteriota bacterium | reverse complement strand
ACGTACACGCACGCACAATACGTACTGCGTACTTCCGTCAGCGACGCGTCGAGCGGTTCCAGTAGATGACCACGTTCGCGGTACGCCGGCCCGAGGCGATGATCTCGGGTCGCCCGTCGCCGTCGAGGTCGGCCGCAGCCACGTCCTCGGTGGCCATGCCGGACAGGTCTACCGGCGTCCTCGCGTGCGCGGCGCCATCCTTGCCGATGTCGTAGACGACGACGCCGCCGCTTCCGTCCCGCCAGCCGCCGACGAGTTCATCGTCGCCGTCGCCGTCCAAGTCGGCCCAGGCCAGCGCGTGCCCGCCCGCCAGTGCGGCGTCGGCCGTCGCGCGCGGCCACAGGGCCCCGGACGCGACTCCACCCTCCGGCTCGCGATAGACGACGACCGACGTGCCGTGCCACGGCTCCACGGTGGCGAGCATGTGCCGGCCACCCACACGCCCGGCCTTGATCTCGCCCGGCGCGCCCTCGCCGATCTTCCGCTTCGCCCACCGCCCATCGTCGGCGCGCGTGAACAGGTGCACGCCTTCGCGGCTCGCCGTGAGCAGATCGTCGCGATCGGCACGGGTGAACCGCACGGGGGTGACGTTGTGGAGGATGTGCAGGCTGTCGTCGATCACCTGCACCGGCCACGGGTCGGTCGCAGGGCGCGCAGGCACCGAGAAGGCCAGCAGCCGCGCCCCCTGGCCGTTCCACTCCGGCGGGCTGGTACCCCGCCCGTGCAGGGGCGCCGCGATCAGGTGGCGGCGTCCGGTCCCGTCCAGGACGGCCCACCGGATGCGGTGCATCGTGGGTTCGCTCGAGATGTCGTGGAGCGCGCCAGGCTGGTCTCCGGGCTGCTGCCGCACCCAGTGCAGCGTGCCGCCCCCGTTCGTGTCACGCGGGTTCCATGCTGCGGCGAGCGCGACGTCCATGCGGCCGTCGCCGTCCACGTCGTGTGGTGCGAGGGCGACGTTGTCCTTCGGCGTCTGCCCCTCGAGCAGGACGTGTTCACGCCACGTCGGATTCTCGTACCAGGTCAGCTGCGTGCCGCTGATCGCGACGACGTCGGGTCTGCCGTCGGCATTCATGTCGGCGACCGTCACCGCGTAGCCCACGCCGTACTTCCCTCGAATCTCCTGGCGCTCGAACGTCAGAGCGGGCGCCGTCGGCAACGAAGCGTCGTTGGTGGCCGCGGCCGGGGCCTGGCCCTGCCGGGCCATCGGCGACGCAACCGCCGTCCACAAGGCCGCGGCAGCGACCGCCGCCATGGATACCGCTTGCCTGAAACGTGACATCGAAGCCTCCATCCGATCGCCGGGTGGCTTCGATGGCAACACCCGGCCAGTCTGGGTTTCGCGGCGGGCCCTGGCCGCCCGCCACGATCTCGATCGCGTGCCGCGCCGGGCAGCCGGCTAGCGGCCGATCCGTATGCGGCGGTACTCCATCTGGCCGCGGTCGCCCTCGATCCCGATGGGTCCGCTCGGCGGAATCGTGAGTTTCGCGTCGAGAGGCTCGCCGTTGCACGTCACCTGCAGCGCTCCCCCTCGCACCGTCACCACGAGTTCGTTCCAGTCCTGCGGCCGGTACTTCGTCAGCCCCTTGAAGGGCCCCGCGAGCCGATAGTCTCGCACCTGCAGCTGCGGCCCGCGCACGTACACGCCGCTGTCGGCGTTGGGGCTCGCGCGGAACTCCAGCTTCAGCGTGAAGTCCTCGCCGAACTCGCGGGTGGTCCAGAGCTGTTGCACCTTCCGGAACTCCGGCGGCGGCGTCACGACGATGCGGCCGCCGACCACACGGAAGCGCCCGTCCGGACTCGACGTGCGTCCGTCGAACGTGCTTGCCTCGGTGACGAACGGCCACACGGCGGCGTTCGGGTCGGAGGCCTGCCACCGCGTCGCGGCCGCCTTGTCCGCGTCCGTCGTGGGCCGGTAGCCCCAGCCGGTGAGGTCGCGGCCGTTGAAAAGCATCTCGAACCCGGGTTCGGGCGTGAACGGCTCCGGATTGACGGGCAGCAGTCCCAGGGTCTCGAAAGTCGGACGCAGTGCGGATGCCCAGCGGGCATACCCGGCGTCGTTCAGGTGCAGCAGGTCCGGGAACTCGGCGATCGGCGCGTCCCCGTCCGGGTCGGCCCACAGCGTGTATGTGTCGAGCGGGATGACCTGTGGGTCGTTCTTCACGAGCGCGAGCAGACGCGCGTTGGTCTCCTTGATGAGAGGCGAGGGCCGCCGCATCTTCGCCGAACTCGGGAACACGAGGCAGAGCACCACCGGCATGCGGTGGTCGTGGGAACGCAACGCCGAGAGGATGTGCCGGACGTTGTGCTCGACGACGTCCGGCCGCGCACCTTCCTCGAGATCGTTGGTGCCGACGAGCAGGACGACGGCCTTTGGCTCGAGCGCGAGGACGTCATCCTGCAGGCGCAGCAGCACGCCGCGGGACGTGTCGCCACTGATCCCGCGGTTGGCGACCTTCATCCCGGGGAACGCCGTGGCCAGCCTGTCGTTCCAGCCCTGGGTGATGGAGTCGCCGACGAGGACGACCGCCCCGCGGTCCTGCGCGCGCTCTGCTGCCCAGGTCGAGCGCTTGTCGTGCCACAGCTTCCGAAACCAGGCGTACCGCCGCAGCGGTCCCATCCCGGGGAGCCCATCGTCGTTGGCGGGGATGTCGACGCCGACAGTCGCCGGTGCGGCAGGTGCCGTCTGCGCGGCAGCGCCCGGAATACGGCCAGGCGCGCCGAGCAGGGCGAGCCCGAGCACGGCACAGACGATGTGTCGCCAGGAGGATACGGTCATGGCGACAGAGGATAGCTGACGCGCGACGTTGTAGCCTTGCGGTGTGAGGGCATCGACGCAACGCCATGAACGCCGCGACCGGATCCGCCTCTGGTCCGCCGTGTGCGGCAGCACGGAGAGAAGTCGGTCGCGAACAGGCGTTCAGGGGGCGCGGCAGATGCGGCACGGAAGACCGACTGTGACGCGCCACGGGTGGGCAGGCAGGGCCCCACGCACCGAGGTACACCGCGAGGAGAAGACAGCGTGCGCCACAGCGTGAGCGACGAACTGCTCTGGCTCTTCCTGCTCCCGCTCGCCATCGCGTGCGTCAGCTGGACGGTGACGCACGAGGAGATCTTCAGGGAGCCTCGCGAGTACTGCATGGATCGAAGCCGCAGCTGCCGCAGCTTTCTGGCGCGCAAGCTGTTCTACATCCCGACGTGCGAGTACTGCTTCAGCCATTACGTCACGGCGGCGTTCCTCGCCCTTACCGGCTACCGGCTCCTCCTCGACGACTGGCGCGGCGTCGTCATCGCCTTCTTCGCGCTGGTCGCCGTCGCAAACGCGTACATGAGCGCTTACAACCGGCTGCGGGTGGACATCAAGACCGAGCGTCTGCAGGCGCAGCTCACAGAACAGCAGCTCGACAGTGACGAGGAAACATGAGCGCCCGGCGCGGCAGAACGGCCCCCTAACGCCGTCGAGCTTGACAGCCCCGCCCAGCCGGCCCAGAGTCACCGCAGAGCATCGGAAGGAGAGTGCGATGGACAGACGGCTCCCCCGCGACGGCGACGTGCTGGTGTCCCATTCGATGGCCCGCATCGACTGCGAGGTCGCGATCCTCCCCCGCTCCGCGCATGCCTTCGACCAGCCCCGGGCGGCGGCGCTCGAGAGTGCGATCGCCCTCGCCCGCACACTCGGGGTGGACGCCTGGCTCACGCAGGACCGCCGCCACTTCCTGCCGCTCGCGTCGTTTCGTTCGCATGGGCCCGCAGTGAGTCCAGAGGCGGCAGCGGCTGGGCCCCACGCAGTCGGGACGCCCCGTGCACACCGGTCGGGTCCGGACCGCTGATGGCGTAGCATCGTGCGCGGAGAACCCACGCACCATGCGTCCCATCCTCGCCTCGTTCCTCCTCGCGGGCAGCCTCCTGACGGCTGTGCCGTCGGCGCTTGCCCAAGCGACCCAGGTCTTCGAACCCCAGTTCGCGCAGCCGGGCAAGGATGTCGTGTGGGTGCCCACGCCAGAGGTGATGGTGGACATGATGCTCGACATGGCGGGCGTGACGCCGCAGGACCTGGTGGTGGACCTCGGGTCCGGTGACGGCCGCATGGTCATCGCGGCGGCACAGCGCGGCGCGCGGGCGCGGGGCGTCGAGTTCAACCCGGAGATGGTGCAGCTGTCGCGCCGGCGCGCGCACGAAGCGGGTGTACAGGATCGCGCGACGTTCGTGCAGGGCGACATGTACGAGGCCGACATCTCCGATGCGACGGTGATGGCGCTGTTCCTGCTGACCGAGAACATGCGCCGGCTGCAGCCCAGGTTCCAGGCGCTCACGCCGGGCACGCGCATCGTCGCCAACACGTTCGCGATTCCGGAGTGGCCACCCGACGATCGACGCACCAGGCCCGACTGCACCGCGTGGTGCACGGCGCTGCTGTGGATCGTGCCGGCGCAGGTCGGGGGCGAGTGGACGCTCGAGGGCGGCCAACGCCTGCAGCTCGATCAGCACTTCCAGAAGGTGACCGGTGCGCTGACGGGCCCTGTCGGCTCCACCGGCGTGCAGGGCGGCACGCTGAAGGGCGCAGACGTCACGTTCGCGATCGGTGACGCGATCTACGAGGGGCGAGTCGACGGCGACCGCATGGCTGGCACGCGCACGTCCGGTGGCGAGGTCTCGCGCTGGCAGGCGACCCGCACGGCCGCGCCTCGCTGACGGGCCGAGCCGCGGCGGCTAGTCGCAGGTGTCGATGCCGGAGTCGAGGATGCCCTCGACGGAGTGGAACTCCCAGCGGTAACTCGTGGGCTGCAGCACGAGCCTGATCACGCCCCACACCGAGGCCCGCGCCTCACTGGTCGGCCGGCCGCCGCTGACCGGGCTCAAGTGCCCGCCACCGGTGCCGACGACGAACAGCCGCACACCGCGCTGGTCCGGCCGCCCGTCGGCGTCCATGCGGCCGTGCCGCTCGTAGATGTGGTCGTGGGCCGCGATCACGATGTCGGCGCCGGCCTCCTGGAGCGGGCGCCAGATGTCGCGCACCCACGGGTTGTCGCCGTTCGGGCCGGAGCTGACCAGCGGGTGGTGCATGATCGCGGCGACGCAGCGTCCCTGCGCCTGCTGCAGTTCCCGTCGTAGCCAGTGCAACTGCGCCGAGCCTTCGCGCCACCCCACATTCGTGTTCAGCGACAGCACGCGCCAGGCGCCGACGTCGAACGCGTAGTAGCCCTGCCCCATCGGCCCGGCGCGCTCACCGAAGTACTCGAAGTACCCCCGCGCGTCCGGCGTGCCGTAGTCGTGATTGCCCGTCGCCGGGTACGTGCGGCCGCGATGGCGCCCCCACGTCGCGTGGTAGCACTCGAATTCCTTCGGCGTGCCGTTCATGTACACGTTGTCGCCGGCCGTGAACACCGTGCCGGGGATGCGGTCGAGCAGCGCCGCCGTCTGCACCGAGCCGTCGCGTCCGCATTCGACGATGTCGCCTGCGCCGACGAGCACGCCCTCCAGCGGAGGGGGTGGCGGTGCCGGCGGCGGCGCCGGGGGTGGCGAGACGGGCTCGACCGGCGTGGTCGCGACGGGCGTCGGAGAGACGGGCGTCTGTGGCGTCGTGCTCGCGCGGCCGCACGCAGTTGCGAGGAGCGGCATCGCGATCGCCGCGATCCATACGGCTTCGAGGCAGCGTCGACCTGAGGGTCTCGTCATGGCGTGTCGGGCAGTCAGAGGCACACGTGGGTTCGTCTCCACGCAGCGCTATCGGTCGTTTGTCGGGATGGCGGCAACCCATGGCGATGGGCGCCCGAGAGGCAGCGTCGCCGCTTCAGTACCGTAGCACTCGCGGTGCGCGCGAGCCACTGAGGGGAGATAGGCCGCGGCCGACGTGTCGAGCGATTGCACGTCGCGGAGGGCGGCCGACGTCAGGCAGACTGGAGGCGGTGACCGACACGCCCGCTGCCCGCCTGTTCCTGCTCTCGCCTGCCAATGCCGCCGGCCCACGCGGCCAGTTGCTGCGCACGTCGCCCAACATCGAACTCGGCGCGCGCCTCCGATCGCAGGAAGGTGCGCCAATCGGCGAGATCTACCGCTTCATCAGCGGCCTCTACTTCCGCGGCAAGCTCGCCTACGCCGAACGCTTCGCGCCCGCACGCAGTTTCGTGATTACGCCGTGCCGCGGGCTGCTGCGGCCGGACCGTCCGCTCACGAGCGGCGAGTTCGAGGCGCTGGCCCGCGTCCCGATCGACGCGGACGAACCGCGCTACCTCGCGCCGCTGATCCGGGATCTCGAACACCTCACCGCCACCTGGCCCGGCGATGTCGTCCTCCTCGGCAGCGTGGCGTCACCGAAGTACACGCGGCCGCTGCTCGAGATGCTCGGCGGACGGCTCCTGTTTCCGGCGACGTTCGTCGGCCGCGGCGACATGAGCCGCGGCGGCGTGCTGCTGCGGGCCGTGCGTGCGGGACAGGAGCTGGACTACGTGCCCGTCGCTGGCGCGGTCCTTCGCGGCGCGCGACCGCCGAAGCTGCCGCCGGAGCGGTGAGCAGGCGCCCGGCGCAGCGCCCCCGACCTACTTGGCGCTGTCGAGCGCGTTGAGTCCTCTGGCGTAGTTCGGGTCGAGGGCGTTGAGATCCGCGCGGTAGCTGACCGTCTTCGCGTCCGGGAACGTCGCCGGCAGCTTCTGCGTCACCTTGCCGCTGGCCGCCCACTCCGTGCCGCGCTGGAACGTTGTCACGAACCCGACGCAGCTCATGGCCACGATGTCGTGGCCCATGGCCGTGTGGAAGGCGCGCCCCTTGCCGAAGGTGCTCGCCATCAACAACGGCTCGTCGCGTCCGGTGCCGTTGTTTGACGGCTCCGAGAACGCCGTCGCCAGGATCGTCATGTTGGTGCCAGGCCCGCGCAGGTGCGCGTACACCTCGTCGCCCTGGTGCATCCATGCCGCCGGGAGGCCGCGCATGATCGGATGGTCGGAGGCGCGGGTGCGGACGAGGGCCGGGGTACGACGCCCGTGCGAGGCGCCGGGGCCGTCCGACGGATCGCGCACCAGCTTGTCGTCCTTGTAGTAGAAGTACGGTCCCGAGGCGACCGTGCGGCCTCGCCACCCGCCGACGCCGATCATGTCGTTGTACGCCTTCCAGCCGGCAAACGCGTTGTCGGCGGCGTGCACGATCACCACCCCCCCACCGCCATCGACGTACTGCTCGAAGGAGGCACGCAGCGGCTCCGGCCAGCGTTCGTCGGGCGCGTCGTAGTTGAAGACGACGGCCTTGTAGCGGGAGAACTCGGGCTTGAAGTCGTTCAGCACGCCGGTGGCCGCGGGGGCGGTCACCACGTCCACCTCGAACAGGCCCGTCTCCTCGAGCGCCTGCTTCAGCAGCGGTGTCGTCAGCTGCCACTTGTGGTACGTACCGCCGCTCTCGCCGTCGAGCAACATGACCTTCGTGCGTGCCGGCGCCTGTGCGGCAAGCGTGACGCCAGCGGCTACCACCGCCAGCAACCCCATGAACACGTGTCGCATTACGTCCCCTCGTTGCGGTCGATGGTGGCTATGGTAGTCGACCTCCGGGGCCCAACGCGTCAGGCAATGCGCACGGG
>JAEZCY010000190.1 GCA_023429845.1 Acidobacteriota bacterium | reverse complement strand
GCCCGGGTATGTGTCCGGGCTACCGGTATACTGATCCTTCTAGCCGTGGCCGATTATTCCCCGCAATCCATCGAGAAGAAGTGGCAGGAACGCTGGGACGCAACCGGGGCCTTCGAAGTCACCGAAGACCCGTCGCGTCCTTCGTTCTATTGCCTCGAGATGTTCGCGTACCCCTCGGGCCGGGCCCACGTGGGGCACGTCCGCAACTACATGATCGGGGACGTCGTCGCCCGGCTGAAGCGGATGCAGGGCGCGAATGTGCTGCACCCGTTCGGGTGGGACGCATTCGGGCTGCCGGCCGAGAACGCGGCAATCAAGAACAACCTCCACCCCGAGCAGTGGACGCTCGACAACATCGCGTACATGAAGGGGCAGCTGCAGCGCCTCGGCATCTCGTACGCGTGGGGTCGGGAACTGGCGACCTGCCTGCCCGACTACTACCGGTGGAACCAATGGCTGTTCCTCCGCATGCTCGAGCGCGACCTGGCGTACCGCCGCCGTTCGACGGTGAACTGGTGCCCGAGCTGCCTCACCGTGCTCGCCAACGAGCAGGTGATCGACGGCGCGTGCTGGCGTTGCGGTTCGCAGGTCACCTCCCGCGAGCTGGAGCAGTGGTTCCTGCGCATCACGCATTACGCCGAGGAACTCCTCGACGGCACCACCAGGCTGCCCGACTGGCCCGAGAAGGTGCTGACGATGCAGCGCAACTGGATCGGGAAGTCGGAAGGCGTGCAGGCCACGTTCCCGATTGCCGACGACCAGGGGCGGGCCACGCCTGACGCCATCGACATCTTCACGACCCGCATCGACACGATCCATGGCGCGACGTTCGTGCTGATCGCGCCGGAGCACGAGCTCGTCGAACGGTTTGCGCGCGACTCGGCAGACCCCGACGCCTTCCGCCGGCAGGCCGAACGCTACCGGCAGCAGGATCGGCTCGCACGCATGTCCGGTGAGGTGGAGAAGGAAGGCTTCGACACCGGCCGCCGCGTCGTGAACCCGTTCACGAACGAGACCGTGCCGGTGTGGGTCGCCAACTTCGTGCTCGGCGGCTACGGCACAGGCGCGATCATGGCCGTGCCCGCGCACGACGAACGCGACTTCGCCTTTGCCCGCAAGTACGGCCTGACCGTGCGCGCCGTCGTCAAGCCGGTCGGCGGTGAGGCGGCGGATGGCGCGACGATGACGGAGGCCTTCACCGAGTACGGCGAGAGCGTCGGTTCCGGCGAGTTCAGCGGCCTGCCGACTGAACACGCCTGGCAGAAGATGGCCGTGTGGGCGGAAGCACGCGGCATCGGTCACCGCACCATCCAGTACCGGCTCAAGGACTGGGGTGTGTCGCGTCAGCGCTACTGGGGCACGCCCATCCCGATCATCCACTGCGCCTCATGCGGGGTGGTGCCGGTGCCCGACGACCAGCTGCCGGTGGTGCTGCCGAAGATCGTCGAGTTCACCGGCAAGGGGGAGTCGCCGCTCGCGCAGTTGCCCGAGTTCGTCAATGTGTCGTGCCCGACGTGCGGTGGCGCCGCCCGGCGCGAGACCGACACGATGGACACGTTCTTCGACTCGTCCTGGTACTTCTACCGGTTCACCGACGCGAAGAACGACACGCAGGCGTTCGACCCGGCCAAGTGCAACTACTGGGCGCCCGTCGATTTCTACAGCGGCGGCGTCGAGCACGCCATCCTGCACCTGATCTACTCGCGCTTCTTCGCGCGCGTGTTCCGCGACCTCGGCATGGTGGCGCACGACGAGCCGTTCACACGGCTGCTCACACAGGGCATGGTGCTGAAGGACGGGCAGGTGATGTCCAAGTCCAAGGGCAACGTCGTCGATCCGGACGAGATGATCGCCAGGTTCGGCGCCGATGCCCTGCGGCTGTACGTCATGTTCGTCGCCCCTCCGGAGAAGGAAGTCGAGTGGACCGACAGCGGACTCGAGGGGAGCTACAGGTTCCTGACGCGCGTCTGGCGGTTCGTGGAGCCGCTCGCCCCGGTGCTCGCCAACGCCGCAGGGGTAGCGGAGATCCAGGCGTTCTCGCCGGTCGAGCGGGCACTGCGCCGCAAGACGCACCAGACCGTTGCGAAGCTGACCGACGACCTGTACCCGCGCGTCCACCTCAACACCGCCATCTCCGGACTGATGGAGCTCGTCAACGAGCTGTACGCGTTCGGTGACGCGACCGGTCTGTTCAAGCCGGGCCGCCGTGCAGCTGGCGGCGAGTCGGCTGCTGCGCCCGATGTGCCCGCGAGCACGCTTGCGGCGGCGCGGGAGGCCGTCGAGGCGCTCGTGCGGCTGCTGACGCCGTTCACGCCGCACATGGCCGAGGAACTGTGGGAGATGCTGGGCCACACGGACGGCATCGTGGCTGCCGGCTGGCCCTTGGCGGACCCGGACGTCGCGAAAGAGGAGGCCGTCGAGCTGCCCGTGCAGGTGAACGGCAAGGTGCGGGGCCGTGTGACGGTGCCGGCCGGGGCGTCCGACGAGGACATCCGGGCCGCGGCGCTGGCCGAGCCGAACGTCAAGGTGCATACCGACGGCAAGACGATCGCCAAGGTGATCGTCGCTGCCGGTCGTCTCGTGAGTGTGGTCGTCAAATGATGCCGCGCCTGTCGCGCCGCGTGTTCGTGCGCTCGCTGTTGCCCGGGGCAGTGGCCTTGCAGGCGGCGTGTGGCTACACCCTCGCCGGTCGCGGCAACTTCCTCCCGTCGTACATTCGCGTGATCGGCATCCCCGAGTTCACCAACAACACGTCGGTGTACGACATCGAGCAGCAGTTCACGCAGCGGGTGCGAAGCGAGTTCGTCGGTCGCGGCCGCTATCAGGTGATTCCTGTGGCAGAGGGCGCCGACGCGGTGCTGACGGGCACGGTCGCGGGCCTGAGCCTCGAGCCGAGCGGATTCGACCAGAACAACCAGGCGACGCGGTACACGGTGCGTGTGCAGCTGCGCGTCGAGTTCCGCGACGTCAAGGCCAGCAAGTTGATCTGGGAGAACCCGTCGCTCGAAGTGGTGGACGAGTACGACCTCACCACCTCACCGGTGGCCGACGTGTCGGCCTTCCTGGGCCAGAACCGCGCCGCCGCCGACCGCATCGCCGACACGGTGGCACGTCGCACGGTGTCCTCCATCCTCGAAGCCTTCTAGGCCATGCGCGTGGCACGTCTCGATCTCGCGCGGCACCCCGCCGCGAGTGCATCCGGGCCGCGCCCGGAGCGGACGCCATGACCTCGCGTGAACTGGCCGCGTCGCTCGAGCGCGGGACGGTCGCGCCGGTGTACCTGGTGATCGGCGAGGACGAGAAGGGCAAGGACGAAGTCGTCGCCAGGCTGGTGAACCTCGTGGACGAGGACCTGCGGGCCTTCAACGTCGAGCGGTTCACGGCCGGCGACGCCAGGCCTGACGATGTGGTGGCGGCCGCACGGACGCTGCCCATGCTCGGTGAGCGCCGCGTCATCGTCTTCGCGCACGTCGAGCGGCTGTTCAAGGGACGCAAGAAGGCATCCGACATCGACGAGGGCGCAGCGACCGACGATGCGCCGGCGCCAGACCCCGGTGGGCTCGAAGGGTACGTTGCCGCGCCGGAGCCTTCCGCCGTGCTGGTGCTCGTCGGCACCGACATCAACCGCACGACGAAGCTGGGCAAGCTCCTCGACAAGCAGGCCGTGACGGTGGCGTGCGACGGCTTCAGCGCGGCCGGCTTCAATGGGCCACAGGCGGCGTTGCGCGACGCCATGCGGTTTGCCGCCGATCGCGTCAAGGCCGCGGGCAAGCGCATCGACGCGCCAGCGCTGACCGCGCTCGTGGAGCGCGCCGGGCCGGACATCGTCCGCCTGCGCAAGGACATCGACACCCTTGTGCTGTTTGTGGGGGATGCCGCGGCGATCACCGACAAGGACGTCCGGGTCGTCGTTGGCGCCGCCCAGCAGTTCGACGACTGGGCAGTGACCAACGCGATAGGCGCCGGGGATGCGGCTGCCGCGCTGCGGCACGTGCAGCTGATGATCGAGAACGGCTCGTCGCCATTCCAGATGCTCGGACAGCTCGGCTGGTGGGTGCGGACGAAGATGCCGCAGGTCGCACCCGGCCGCGTCGAGGCGGCCGTTCGGGCGCTGTACCTGGCTGATGGCGCGAGCAAGCTCGGACGCGACCCTCAGGTGGTGCTGGAGCGGCTCGTCGTGGAGCTCTGCGGCGCGAGGGGCGGCCGCAGGAGGTAGGACGTCAGCCCCGGGGCCTTCAGGCCGCGAGGCCGTTCAGACGCTTTGCGATCCGCGACTTGTAGCGGGCCGCCGCGTTGTCGTGAATCACGCCCTTCTTGGCCATCTTGTCGATGAGCGATACCGTTTCGTTCAGCCCGGCCTTTGCCGCAGCTGCGTCGCCGGTGGTGAGGGACTTGCGAATCGTCTTGAGCACGGTGCGCAGACGCGTGCGCGCCTGACGGTTGCGCTCACGGTTGGCCAGACTCTGCTTGTGCGCCTTCAGCGCCGACTCGTGATTTGCCACTTCGACTGACTCCGATATGCCTTACGCGTGTGTCACGGACCCCGATCGGGCCCCACGGATCCGGGCGCGCGTGCCACCCGGACGGTGGAAACATGGAAGTGTAGCACGGGGACGGGCTATCAGGTACGTACCCGTCTGGCCCCGTAAATGAGGCACGTAGCCGTCGGGCTCCTCACCAGGCACGTAGCCGTCGGGCCTTGCCCGCCGGGGAGCTGCCCGTTCGTCACTCGCGGCCGCGGAGGCGGCGCAGATCCCGTCGCTGGCGCTTGTCCGGGGTGGCCTGCGGACCGCGTGGGCGCGTGTCCTTCAGCAGTTGCTGGAAGGCCTTCTCTTCGGCCGTCGGCTGCGGGGTGATGTCGTCGAAGAGCCGCGCCTTCGCCTCGGCCTTCGGCAGGTGCTGCTCGGCGGTGGCGATCACCCGGATGACCTGCTTCCGGCCGAGAGGGCGGGTGATGGTGATGGTGTCGCCCGGCTTGACCTCGCGATTCTGCTTGGGTCGCTCGCCGTTGACCTCGACCTTGCCGCCCTTCACGGCGCGCTGAGCCTCTGACCGCGTCTTGCAGAGGCACGCAACGTCGAGCCAGATGTCGAGCCGAAGAGGCTTGTCCGAAACGGGCGAGTCCGACACGTCCGGATCCTACCGCGTGGGGACCGGTGCGTCGCTGGTGGCGGCCCGGGCCCGGGGGCGCGCGCCTCGCGCTCAACGAGAGGCGGCTGCCGCATCGACGGCATCCACGATGCCGCGCACCGCCTTGTCGAGGAGCTTCATGCCCGTCGTGTCGCCGCGCATGTGCCCCATGCGCACGATCACGAGGTCACGCGACGGGATCACGATCACCCGCTGCCCGCCGGCGCCGGCCATCCAGTACGCATCAGGCGGGGCATCGAGTTCCCTGGTGCCGTTGACCCAGAAGAGCCCGCCGTAGCGAGGGGTGGCCCAGCCGGGCGCGGGCGTGCTCACGAAGCGCACGAAGCCCTCCGGCAGCATGCGGGTGCCCTCCCAGACGCCGTCCTGCGCATACAGCAGACCGAGCCGAGCCCAGTTGCGCAGCGTGCCGTAGTCGT
Organism: Acidobacteriota bacterium; assembly: GCA_023429845.1. Taxonomy (GTDB): domain Bacteria; phylum Acidobacteriota; class Vicinamibacteria; order Vicinamibacterales; family Vicinamibacteraceae; genus Luteitalea. Next base: position 15,464 of record JAEZCY010000190.1, on the reverse strand, counting down.
AGCCGCTCAGGATGAAATTGCCGTACGGGTCGGTCTCGAGCACCTGGCGGCGGATGCCCAGGCGGTCGAAGAGCGCGCGCTGAGGCCAGGTGAGGTACTGCTCGCCCCGACCTTCGACGACCTGCCGCACGATGGCGCCGAGCGCCAGCGGGTCGCAGTTGCGGTAACGGCCCTCGGCGCCTGGCGCGAACTGCGGCGGACGGCTGAGCGAGAAGCGGAAAACGTCCAGCGCGCCCGAGTAGACCAGCGCGTGTGCCGGGTACCCATCCCGCTCCGGCGCGTAGTCGGGATCGCCAGGCGACGGACACTGCAGACCGCTGCTCATGCGGAGCAGGTGGCTCAACGTGATGGCGCGCCGCGGGTCTCCCGGCCGCCGCCATTCGGCGACGGGTGCAGGCGCGTCCAGTTCAAGCGCCCCTTCCTGTATCAGCAGGCCGACCAGCGTGGCCGTGAGGCTCTTGCCCATCGACCAGCTTTCCAGCTGCGTCTCCGCTGTCGCGCCGAGGTCGTACCGCTCGCCGACGATGCGTCCCTTGTGCAGGACGAGCATCCCCGCCGTGAGTGCGTCAGGGTCGGCGAAGGCGACGTCGAGGGCCGCGTCGATGGCGCGCTTGTCGAGGCCGGCCGGCCACGGGCCGGTGGACACGTCGCCCATCGGCCACGACTGGCCTGCGGCATCAGTCAGCGTGCTCGTCACGGGCACCGGCGTGAAGAACACCGACTCGGTGCCCTCGGGATGAATCACGCAGCCCTGGTCGCCGTAGAAGCCCGCCGACCGCGTGACGACTCCGCGAACGGTGGCGCGGACGACCTTGCGTTCGCGATCGACCACCGTGGTCACGTGCGCGCGGTCCGTTTCCGGTGTGAGGAAGTAGGCGCTGTTCCTGCGTGCCTCGTCCTCGCTGCGGCCGGTGACGAAGATGGCGGAGCAGAGGATCTTGGCGTAGGCGGCGGCCCCGAGCGTGAGCGGCGTCTCGCGCGGCGCGAAGCCGCCGGATGCCGCAGGATTCAGCGAAGCCGCATCCGGCCGTGCGGGCGCCTGCGCGCCGACCCAGGTGGTCGTCGAGGCGAGCGCGACGACGGTGGCCAGCAGGAGGCGGCGCCTCGGACGACGAGCGAGCGGGCGAGCAGACCTGATACGAGCGAGGGGAGTGTCCACGAGCGGAGATGATAGCGGTCCCGCGGCGGCGCGTCAGCGCGATCGCGCGCTCGGCTCTGATAGCCTTGTCGCATGCGCTTCCTGGTTCACTGGGCCATCGTGGCTGCGGCCCTCTGGGTCACGGCCTACATCGTGCCCGGGGTGATCGTCACGTCCGTGCCGGCGCTGCTGGTGGCGGCCCTCGTGCTCGGCCTCGTGAACGCGCTCGTCCGGCCTGTCCTCACCATCCTCACGCTGCCGATCACCATCGTGACGCTCGGGCTGTTCTACCTCGTGGTGAACGGCGTCGCCTTCTCGCTCGCGGCGGCACTCGTGCCCGGTTTCGATCTCTCGGGTTTCGGCAGCGCCGTGCTCGGCGCGCTGCTCGTGAGCATCGTCAGCTGGGCGCTGAGCGCGGTCTTCAAGCCGGAGCGCTGATGCTGTCCGCGCTGTTCAGGAGCCTGGGGCTGGCGGCCGACGAGGACGCGCGCCACGAGACGGAAACGGTGGGCGAGATCGCGACCGTGCTCGAGGGACTGCCGCCCGAGCGTGCGCGGCTGCTGGCGGCCTTCACCTACCTGCTCGGACGCGTCGCGTTTGCCGATCACGACGTCAGTGACGAGGAGCGGCACGTGATGGAGGCGCGACTCGCCGTGGAGGCCGACGTCTCGGCAGAGCAGGCGCGACACCTCGTGCAACTCGCGGTCAGGGCCACGGGCAGCCATGGCGCCGCCGAGGACTACCAGGTGGCGCGCGAGTTCGAAGTGCTCGCCACCCGCGACGAGAAGCTGCAGTTGTTGCGGGCGCTCTTCACCGTCTCGGCCCAGCACGGGATCACCACCGTGGAGGACAACGAGATCAGTCGCATCGCCAGTGTGCTCCGGCTGGAGCGGAGCGAGGTGATGTCGCTTCGGCACGAGTTCCGCGACGCGATTCGCGCGCGCCACGGCCGTTCGTGAACGACGCTACCTCACCACCTCGAAGTGCCCGCTCGTCGGCCTGGTGTCGGTGAGTCGCCACTGCGCGCGCCCATCCACTTCCTCCAGCACCTTGTAGATCACGGCGCGGCCGCCTCGTGCCACGGGCTGCGCCTCCGTGCGACGCGTGATCTTCTGCACGTAGTCCTGCGTTTCGCGGTACGGCGGCACACGCTGCCCGTGGCGGGCCACCGCGCCCGGGCCGGCGTTGTAGGCCGCCAGCGCGAGCACCTCGTCGCCGAACTGCCGGATCAGCGAGCCGAGATACGCCACGCCGCCCCTGATGTTCTGCGCCGGGTCCCAGGGGTTGTCCACGCCGAGGTCGGAAGCCGTGCCCGGCATCAACTGCATCAGCCCCATCGCGCCCTTGTGTGACCGGGCGCGGGGATTGAAGCCCGACTCGACCTGGATGACCGCTCGCACGAGTTCCGGACGCACGCCGTGCGTGGCCGCCGCATCCTCGATGACGTCGTCGTAGAGCGAGACGATGTCGGATGGCACGCTGCGCGTGGCGCGCAGGCCGGAGTTGCGGACGGCGTACGTGGTGACCGCGCCGCTGATGGGCGTATCGGACAGGACGATGCCGCCCGTGGCGTCGCGGCCGACGTAGATCTGCGCCGCCGCCGGGGTGACGCAGACGACGGTCACGAGGATTGCCGCAACGAGGAGTGCACGCACTGCCATGCCCATCACATCGGCATGGCGGGGCAAGACTCGATCCCGATCGACACCCACGCAATTGCCGGTGTGCGGACGCCGGAGATGGCAGCAACGGCCACGCAGACCCGCGCGGGTCGTTGCTGCGATGACAATCGTGTCAGCCGGCCGGCTGGCTCAGGATCTCCGTCACCGCGCCGGGCGCGGCGGCCAGCAAGGCATCGATCTGTTCCGGCTTCTTGCCGCCGGCCTCTGCGAAGTCAGGCCGTCCGCCGCCGCCGCCACCAACGATTGGACCGAGGCGTTTCACGAGGTCGCCGGCCTTCACGCGGCTGGTCAGGTCAGCGGTGACCGCGACGACGAACGTCACCTTGCCTTCGGCTTCCGCGGCGAGCACCACGACTCCTGATCCGACCTCCGCCTTGATCCTGTCGGCGAGTTCGCGCAGCGCCGAACGCTCCACGCCGTCCACGCGGCGGGTGACGACCTTCAAGCCGTCCACCATGTGCGTCGCCTGCCCCGATCCCGTACCGTCGGCCGCGCCGAGCGCCGCCTTCACCCGGGCCTCGTGCAGCGCACGCGTCAGCCGCTTGACCTCCGCCTGAAGCTTGTTGGCGGCCTCGGCCGCCTCGGCCGGTGTCGTGTGCAACTCCGACGCGACCGACTGGAGCCGGCGTCGTCCGTCCTGCAGGAGCGCCACGGCGGATTCACCCGTCACGGCCTCGACGCGGCGGACGCCGGCTGCGACGCCGCCTTCGCCGACGATCGCGAAGGGCCCGATGTCGCCGGTGTGCCGACAGTGCGTGCCGCCACAGAGCTCCAGGCTGAACCCGGGGATGTCGACAACGCGCACCGTGTCGCCGTACTTCTCGCCAAAGAGCGCCATGGCGCCGAGAGCCATGGCCTCGTCGGTGCTGCGTTGCGTCGTCTCGACGCCCGCGTTGTTCATGATCTGCGCATTGACCATGCGCTCGATGGCCTCGAGTTCGGCCGGCGAGATGGTGCCGGTGTGGACGAAGTCGAAGCGCAGGCGATCGGGCGCCACCAGCGACCCGGCCTGCTTCACGTGGGTGCCGAGCGTCTGACGCAGTGTCGCGTGCAGCAAGTGTGTTGCCGTGTGATTGCGGCGAATCGCATCCCGGCGCGCCGCGTCCACGGTTGCCGCGACCGTCGCGCCGCTGCGCAGCGTCCCCGCCGAGACGATGACGTGATGCACGCGCGGTCCACCTGCGGCGAGTCGCGACATGCCGTGCACCTCCACCGACAGCCCGTCTGCGTTCAGCGTGCCGGTGTCGGAGACCTGTCCGCCGCTCTCGACGTAGAACGGTGTGCCATCGAGCACGACGAATCCCGTGGCTCCCGCCGCGAGGTTCGCCACCTCCGTGCGCGCCGCGTCGAACAGCGCCACGACTCCGGCCTGCGGGAGGACCGTGGTCTCATAGCCGACGAAGACGTCGCCGAGCGCATCGAGGGCGGCCTGCGTTGCCGGCTCCGTCACGGTGAAGCCCTGGGTGCGCGTCACCTCGAAGTGACTGCCGGCCCGTGCGCGCTGACGCTGCTGTTCCATCGCCGCTTCGTAGCCGGCGCGGTCGACGGTGAGCTGGCGCTCGCTGGCGAGGTCCTCGATGAAGTCGAGCGGCAGGCCGAGCGAGTCGTAGAGGCGGAACACCTCGTCCCCTGGGACGACCTTGGCGTCGGCTGCCGCCGCCCTGTCGAGCGCCTGCTCGAGGCGTCCGAGGCCGCCGGTGAGGACGGCGTCGAAGCGCTCTTCCTCGGATCGGATCACGCGCACGACGCTGTCGCGGTTGGCCCGGAGTTCCGGATACGCGTCGCCCATCTCCGCCACCACGCGGTCGGCGAGTTCGTGCATGAAAGGCTGCGTGATGCCGAGCTTCTTGCCATGCCGCATGGCCCGCCGCATGATCTTGCGCAGCACGTACCCGCGCCACTCGTTGCTCGGGATCACGCCGTCGGCGATGAGGAAGGTGCTGGCGCGCATGTGATCGGCGATCACGCGCATGGACGTGCCCGCGGCGTCGTGTCGGGTGTACGGCTGGCCGCACATCCGCGCCACGTCCTGGAGCAGCGGCTGGAAGAGGTCGGTGTCGTAGTTGCTCTCGACGCCTTGCAGGACGGCCGTGATGCGCTCGAGGCCCATCCCCGTGTCGATGGACGGCGCCGGGAGCGGCACGAGCGTCCCGCCGGGCTGCCGATCGAACTCCATGAAGACGTTGTTCCAGATCTCCATCATGGAGCCGTCGTCGCGCACGAAGTAGATCTCGGAACAGCGGCCGCACGGGCCGGTGTCGCCCATCTGCCAGAAGTTGTCGTCTGCGCCGAGTTCGCCGATGCGCTCGGCCGGTACGAACCGCCGCCACAGCTCGTAGGCCTCGTCGTCACGCGGCACGCCTGGTTCGCCCATGAAGATGGTGGCGTACAGCCGTTCGGCCGGCAGGTGCCACACCTCGGTGAGCAGCGTCCATGCAAACGGGATCGCTTCCGCCTTGAAGTAGTCGCCGAAGGAGAAGTTCCCCAGCATCTCGAAGAACGTGTGGTGTCGCGGGGATGGCCCGACGTTGTCCAGGTCGTTGTGCTTCCCGCTGACGCGCATGCACTTCTGCGCGCTGGTGGCGCGCGCATACCCGCGTCGCTCCTTGCCGAGGAACACGTCCTTGAACTGGTTCATCCCGGCGTTGGTGAACAGCAGGGTAGGGTCGTCTCCGGGGACGAGCGGCGAACTGGCGACCGGCCGGTGCCCGCGTGCTTCGAAGAACTCGAGGAATCCGCGGCGGATCTCGCGCGATTGCATAGCCGACCATTGTAACGGGCCTTGCTCGTCCGGCCGTCGGCCTTCGTACCGACACTGGAGCCGGTACGACGCCCCGCGGAGGCGTCCATCTCCTCGAGCCGCTTCCCATATACTCGCGCGCATGCGCACCCTCCCGAGGTCCCTCGCACTGTTGGCGCTGATGGTCACCGCTTTCACCTTGCCGGCGCTTGCGCAGAGCAGGCCGGCGCAGGCGCCCCTGCCGGGCGACGCGACCTACTCGGTGCACCGTGCCCCGGCGTCGAGCACGGACGCCCTCCTCGCCGCGGATGCCGCGGCGTGGCAGGGCGCCGAGGTAATCAGCTGGGTGCCCGCACCCTACGAAACACGCTTCCGCGCGCTCTGGGCGCCGGAGGGCCTCTACCTGCGGTGGGATGCCGACGACCCCGCCCCGTGGCACACGATGACCAACCGGGACGACAAGATCTGGAACGAGGAGGTCGTGGAGATCTTTCTCGACCCCGCCTGGGCGGGCAAGGACTACTGGGAACTGGAGATCAGCCCTGCCAACGTCGTCTGCGACGTCCGCATGGTCGCGCCGCATCCCAACGTCACATCCGACCTGACGTGGAACCACGAGGGCCTGCGCACCGCCGTGCGCCACGAAACGCAGGCCGACGGCACGCCGAAGCGCTGGGTCGCCACCGCGCTGGCGCCGTGGGCAGGCTTCCGCAGCCTGCCCGTGCCCGAGCGCGTGGCGTTACCGCCGAAGGTGGGCGACGCCTGGGGGTTCAACGTCTTCCGCATCGAGCGGCCGAACGGCCCCGCCAGGCCGAACGAGGGCGCCGTCAGCCGTGCGTGGTCGCCGACCGGCGCACCGAGCTTCCACGTACCCGCGGCGTTCCGGAAGTTCGTGTTCGCGGAGAAGTAGCTGACTACGCGTCGCCCAGCTGCCTCCGCCTCCTGACGACGGTCAGCGCCGCAGACAGGTCGAATCCCTGGCGTACGAGGTAGGCCACCAGACGTTGGGCGTGACGGTCGTCGGTGACCGCGCCTCGCAGTTTTCGCTGCAGCGCTGCCTCCAGCGCTTCCTCGGCGGGACGCTCTTCGAAGCCCTCCTCGGTGGCGTCGCGAGCCGTCTGGCGATCGACGCCCATCGTCTCGAGTGCGCGCTGGATGCGAAGCGGACCGCGATGCTTGACGCGCGCTTCGGTGCGGGCAAAGGCGCGCGCGGCGCGGTTGTCGTCGAGGATCTGCTCCCCCTTGAGGCGCGCGATGGCCGCATCGATCGCCTCAGGTGCGCAGCCGCGCCGGACGAGCCGCGTGCGCAGTTGCCGCTCGGTCAGTTCGCGCCGGCCCAGGGCTCCGAGCCCATACACGTACGGGTCGGGCGGGACAATCTCTCGAGGCACGAGCGCGATCGTACCAAGCCCAAAGCCCGTCTTTCGTCCTACCGCGAGAAGCGCTGGATCTCCGGCGCGCCGGCGGCGCTGCCGACGGCGGCCTGCAGCATCTCGTCGCGCGCCAGATCCGATGTCGTGGAGACGCCCTGCACCTTCAGCTTGAACTCGTCCTTGTTCGACGCATAGCGCATCGCATCGTCGTAGGTGACGATGCCGGTGCGGTACATCAGGAAGAGGTGCTGGTCGAAGGTCTGCATGCCGTACTGCGAGGTGCCGGCGGCGATGGCGCCGTGAATCAGGTGGGTCTTGTCCTTGTCGGCCACGCAGTCGCGGATGAACGGCGTGCTGATCATCACCTCGACCGCGGCGACGCGCCCCTGGCCGGTGGCGCGCGGCAGCAGGCGCTGCGAGATCACGGCCCGCAGCACGCTGGCCAGCTGCAGCCGCACCTGCCGCTGCTGATGTGGCGGGAACACGGCGACGATGCGGTTGATGCTTTCCGGGGCGTCGAGCGTGTGCAGCGTCGAGAACACGAGGTGCCCGGTTTCGGCGGCCAGCAGCGCGGTCTCCACCGTCTCGAGGTCGCGCATCTCGCCGACGAGGATCACGTCGGGATCCTGACGCAGGGCCGAGCGCAGCGCGTGTGCGAACGACCTGGTGTCGACGTTGATCTCGCGCTGGTTGACGATCGAACGATGGTCGCGGTGCAGGTACTCGATCGGGTCCTCGACCGTCACGATGTGCGACGAGCGCTGCTGGTTGATGTGGTCGATCATCGACGCCAGCGTCGTGCTCTTGCCCGAGCCGGTGGTGCCGGTGACCAGCACCAGTCCGCGTTCCTCCTCGGCGATCCGCTTGAGGACGTCGGGCAGTTCGAGCGCGTCCACCGAGGGCACCTTCGTCGAGATGACGCGAATGACCAGGGAGATGGTGCCGCGCTGCGTGAACACGTTGCAGCGGAACCGGCCGAGGCCGGGAATGCTGTACGCGGCGTCGATCTCCTGGTGCGCGACGAAGTACTTGCGCTGTTCGACGTTGAGCACCGTCGCGGCCATGGTCTCGGTGTCGTCACGTTCGAGGCGGCGCGTCTCGTTGGCGACCATCAGGGTGCCGTCCACCCGCATCATGGCGTAGCTCCCCACCTTGAGATGGATGTCGGACGCGCCTGATCGGACGGCGTGGGTGAGCAGATCGTTCAGATGCATGGCATGGCCCTTGACGGCCAATCGGCCACGCGTCAGCGGGCTTGAACGCGCCGCGTGCGGCGACGCGCGCGGCGGCGGACGGGCGCACACGAGGCGCCCTCGACGAGCGTAGTCGGGACCATCACACGCCTGACGTCGCGCGACGCCTGGAGGCGCGAGATGACGCAGGCCGCCAGGTGGGCGCCGACCTCCTCGAGCGGGATGTGGATCGAGGCCAGTCGCGGGTGCATCGTGGCGGCCTCGATGTCGTCGAGGCCGCCGACGCTGACGTCGGTCGGCACGCGAAGCCCCGCCTCTCGCGCCGCGTCACAGACGCCCTGCGCGGTGGCATCGGACCCGGCGACGATGGCCGTCACGGGAGCGCCGTCGGCGAGCAGGGACCGCATCCCGGCGTACCCCGCCTCCCTGGGGTGTTCGCAGTCGGGCGCCATCCCGCGCGGGACGAGGCCCGCGTCGGTCATGGCCCGGGCATAGCCGTCGTGGCAGCGGTCGAACCAGGGGAACTGGCGGTTGCCGATGAACCACACGTCGCGGTGCCCCAGGCGCAGCAGGTATTGCGTCATCTCGTAGGCCCCGCCGATGTCGTCGTACCAGACGGCGTCGTGCCGCCCCTCGTCCCATGGACGCAGGACGTTGTTGCCGTGCACGGCCAGCGGGGTGCCCGACTGCGCGAGCCGACCGATGAGATTGTGCGAGTGCATGCCGGCCAGCAGGAAGCCGTCGAGGATGTCGTGACGCAGCAGCAGGCGCGGCAGCTGCAGCTGGTCGGCCGGCACGTCGTGGGCGTAGCGCAGCGAGACGAAGACGACGTGGTAGTCGCGGCTGGCGCAGTAGGCCTCGGCGCCGGCGAGGATGCGCGAGTGGAACGGGTGCAGCAGGGGGCGGTTGCCGAGCACGAAGGCGATGAGGCGAGGCTTCAGTCGCGCCGCGAGGTCCACCTTCAGCCGCCCGGCGGTGCGTTGCACACGCGCGGCGATCTCGGGACTGACGCGTCCGGTGCGGTTGACGACGCGCGAGACGGTAGCGCCGCTGACGCCGGCGGCGCGCGCGATGTCCTGGAGGCGGACCTTCTTGTCCTTCATCGGCCCCTTCGTGCTGGAGTGCGCGCATCGTCCCTTGAGGGGTCGAAATCGTCAAGAAAATTTTCAGGAGCCGGCCAGAATCTGCTTGACTTCCTGCCGTTCTGAGCCAATCTTGTGCGCACCACCACAGCGATTGCTGCTGTCGGGCTTTCCCGGAGGTTTCCGTGGCGTCCCTCTCTCTGTTCCTGCACGGCGCACGTGTCGCCGTCGTCGGCTTGATGTTGTTGTTGCTCCTGCCGGGAACCACGGCTGCGCAAGCGCTGTACGGCAGTGTCACCGGCGCGGTAGCCGACAACTCGGGGGGCAGCATCCCCGGCGTCTCCGTCACCCTGACGAACGAAGGCACCGGGCTCAAGCTCGAGACCACGACCGACGGGGAAGGGCTCTACACGTTCCGCAACGTCCTGCCCGGCACCTACACGCTCGGTGCGACGCTGCAGGGCTTCAAGACCTTTACGCAGACCGGCGTGCCGCTGACGGCCGGCAGCATCGTGCGCGTCAACGCCATGCTCGAGATCGGTGACCTCACCGAGACGATCACGGTGACCAGCGAGGCGGCGCTGCTCAAGACCGACAAGGCAGACGTCAGCGTCGAGCTGAAGCCCAAGGAAATCACCGACCTGCCGCTGAACCAGTACCGGAACTACCAGGCGCTGATGAACCTGGTGCCGGGGGCAACGCCGGGCACGTTCCAGAACTCGACGGGCTCGACGCCGCAGCGGTCATTGAGCGTCAACGTCAACGGCACCAACCGAAACAACAACAGCACCCGCATCGACGGCGCGGCCAGCATCAACGTCTGGCTGCCGCACCACGAGGGCATGGTGGCGTCGGCCGAGACGATCGACACGGTCAACATCGTCACGAACAACTTCGACGCCGACACGGGCATGGCTGGCGGCGCGGCCATCCAGGTGGTGACCAAGTCAGGAACGAACGAGCTCAAGGGCTCGGCCTTCCTTTTCCACAACACCGCCGACTGGAACGCCAACACGTTCTTCAACAACGCCAACGGGCTCAGCAAGCCCGAGGGCACGCAGTCGATTTTCGGCGGCACGGTCGGCGGGCCGGTCATCAAGAACCGCCTGTTCTACTTCGGATCGTGGGAGCGCTTCACCGAGTCGCGCGGCATCCAGGAGACGTTCACGGTGCCGACCGACAGGATGCGGCGCGGTGACTTCAGCGAGGTGCTGGCGGCGTACCCGAACTTCCGCATTTACGACCCACTCACCGGCGCCGCCAATGGCACCGGCCGCGAGGTGTTCCCGGGCGCCGTCATTCCTGCCAACCGCCTGAGTCCGATCGCGGGTCGGATCAACGAGGTCTATCCCGCGCCCAACACGACGGCCGACATCAACCGCAACAACCTGCCCGACGACTACGTCATCGAGCGGCAGCCGACGTTCGACCGCGACAATTTCGACGTGAAGGCGACGTTCAACAGGTCGAGCGCCCATCAGATCTGGGCCAAGTACTCTTATCTGACCGCCGACGTGCAGGACCGGTTCCAGCTTGGCTTCACTCAGCCGGCGCCCGCACCGACCGTCAACCACGCGCCAGTGGTCGGCCACACGTGGACGTTGTCACCGACGCTGATTCTCGACGGCAACTTCGGCGTGACGTTCAACGAGCAGAGTGGCCTGTCGCCCGACTACGGGCAGAACTACGGCCTCGACTGGGGCATCCCGGGCACCAATGGGTCTGACATCCGCCAGAGCGGCCAGCCGCAGATCGTCAACGGCCTGAGCCAGCTCGGTAACGTCTCCTCGTGGAACCCGTACTTCTACACCACGTCCGTGTGGTCGTTCTCGCAGGCACTCACCAAGGTGGCCGGCCGCCATGAGTTGCGCGTGGGGTACGACTTCAACCATCTCGAGATGAACCACTGGCAGCCGGAGATCGGCGCCGGTCCGCGCGGTCGGTTCGACTTCGGCGGCAACGTCACGGGTGCGCCGGGCTATCAGCCGGTGGAGGGGTTCAACGGCTACGCCGCCTTCATGCTGGGCCTGGCCAGCAGCTACGGAAAGAGCCTCCAGGCCGAGGAGATGACCACGCGCGAGTGGCAGCACGGGTTCTACATCCGCGACCGCTGGCAGGTGAACGACAAGCTCACGTTCAACGGCGGGCTGCGCTTCGAGATGTACCCGATCATGCACCGGGCCGATCGCGGCCTCGAGCGGCTCGACTTCAGCACATGGGACGTACTGATCGGCGGCCGCGGCGGCGTGCCCGAGGACGTCGGCCTCAAGCCGCGCAGTCTCTACGTCGCGCCGCGGCTCGGCCTGGCCTACCGCATCGACGACAACACCGTCTTCCGCACCGGTTACGGCGTCACCTACAACCCGATGCCGTGGTCGCGCCCGCTGCGCGGCTTCTATCCACTGACGATCGCGTTCGGCGATTCGGCGGCCGGCTTCAACTACATCGGCAGCCTCGAGCAGGGCATCCCGCCCATCGCCACTCCGGACCTGAGCACGGGACGCGTCCGGCTGCCGGCGGGCGTGGACATGCGGACGCCGAACCCCGACAACGTCGATCGCGCGGACCTGCACCAGTGGAACGTCACGTTCGAACGTCGCCTGCCGTTGGACCTCGTCGCGAGCGTCGCGTACGTCGGCACGCAGAACAACGGCGGTTACGCCGACATCAACCTGAACTACGCCGAGCCCGGCACCGGCAACGCGGGCCGGCAGTTCTTCGCGCAGTCCGGCACGGCGAACATCCTCGACTGGGGAGCCTGGACCACCAGCAAGTACCACTCGCTGCAGATGCAGCTCAACCGCCCCTTCAAGAACGGGCTGCTCCTCAAGGGCGCCTACACCTGGAGCAAGGCGATGAACGACACCGACGACGACGGGTGGACGGGGCTGATGTGGAACATCCCGTCGCAGCGAGACCGCAACTACGCCCTCGCCGGCTACGACCGCACGCACATCCTGCAGATGGCCGCCGTGTACGAACTGCCGTTCATGCGCGAGAGTCAGAGCGTGCTCGGCTACCTCGTGAAGGACTGGCAGGTGAACGGCATCTTCTCGGCGTTCTCGGGCACCCCGTTCTCCATCGGCGGCAACAACCCGACGCTGCTTGCGCCGGGCGCCGGCAGCGTCACCGCCAACCAGGTCGGTGAACTCCGCCGCGTCGGCACGCCGGGGCCGGATGAGAAGTTCTACGAGCCCACGGCATTCACGCATCCGAGCGGCCTGGAGTGGGGCGACACCGGCCGCAATGCCTTCCGTGGACCGTCGGTCTGGAACCTCGACCTGTCGCTGTTCCGCAACATCCCGATCGGTCGCTATCGCGTCGAGTTCCGCGCCCAGGCGTCGAACGTGCTCAACCACTCGCGCTGGGGCAACCCGAACACATCGATCAACAGCCCGACGTTCATGCAGATTTTCAATGTGGACGCTCCGCGGGTGGTCCAGCTCGGGCTGCGCTTCCAGTTCTAGTTCGCCTGCGCTCGCTAGCGCGAGCTCGGCTCGCAACGCTCATCGCCGGGGTCGCTGGACCCCGGCGAAGTTCTAGACTGCCTCCGGTCACACGCGAGTTCGCATATGTCCGGTCCGCGGAGCGGATGACGAAGGCGGACGGGTCCTCACCCTCATGACGAAGGCCGAATGAATCGACGAACGTTCATCAACACGATCGGTGGATCGGGCGCCGCGATGGCGGTGATGCCGGCCGGCGCCTTCGACCCGGCTGGCGCCGGTCGCACGATCCGCGTCGAGAGTGCGTCCCGGGGGCAAGGCGCGACGGGCTCGCGACCGGTGGTGCGGTTCGCCGCGATCGGCCTCAATCACAGCCACATCTACAGCCAGGTCGACACCATGCTCGGCCACGGTGGCGAACTGGTGGCGGTGTATGCGAAGGAACCGGAGCTGCTGGCCGCGTTCACCAAGCGCTATCCGCAGGCCAAGGTCGCCCGGGGCGAGCAGGAGATCCTCGACGACACGACGATCCAGCTCGTGGTGACCGCGGCAATCCCCAACGAGCGTGCACCGCTCGGCGTCCGGGTGATGAAGTCCGGCAAGGACTACATGGCCGACAAGCCGGGTGTCACAACGCTCGCGCAACTGGCCGAAGTGCGGCGGGTGCAGAAGGAGACCGGGCGCATCTACTCGATTCTGTACGGGGGACGCCTCGAGAGTCCGGCCACGCAGCGGGCCGTCGAGCTCGTTCACGCCGGCGCGATCGGCGCGGTCGTGCACACCCTCGGCACCGGACCGCACAAGATCGGGGCGAACCGTCCGGACTGGTTCTGGAACAAGACGCAGTTCGGCGGCGTGATTGGCGACCTCGGCACGCACCAGGTGGACTACTTCGTCGAGTTCACCAGGAGCACGCGTGCGGAGATCGTCGCGGCGCGCGCCGGGAACCTGCACCATCCGGACAAGCCCGAGTTCGAGGACTTCGGCGACGCGATGCTGCAGGGCGAATCGGCAAGCGGATACTTCCGCGTCGACTGGTTCACGCCGGGAGGCGTGGCCACCTTCGGCGACTCGCGCCTGACGGTCATGGGCACCGATGGCTACCTCGAGATCCGTCCCAACGTGGACCTCGCCGGACGCAGCGGCGGCAGCCACCTGTTCGTCGTGGACCAGAAGGAGACGCGGTACATCGACGCCAGGGACACGGCGCTGCCGTACGGCGCGCGCCTGGTCCAGGACATCGTGAACCGCACCGAGACCGCCATGAGCCAGGCCCAGACGTTCCTGGTCGCACAACTGGTGCTCGAGGCACAGGAGCGCGCACGGAAGCCGGCGCTGTCGAAGTAGTCGGCGCTGCTGAAGGAACCCATGTCCAGTACCCACTCGCAGTCACGTCGCTCGTTCCTGGCGACGGCCGGCAAGGGCGCCGCCGCGCTCTCGCTCCCCGCCGTCGCGCCCACCATCGTCTCGGCGTCGGTGCTCGGGAGCACCTCGCCGTCCAACCGCATCAACGTCGCGGCGATCGGCACGGGCCGCATCTCGCGCGACCACGACATGCCCGAGACGCTGGTCTTCGACAGCGCGCGGATCATGGCGGTGTGCGACCTCGATCGCCAGCGGCTCGAGGACGGCAGGCGCTTCGTGAACGACTTCTACACGAAGCAGACGGGACGGACGTACGACGGCGTGGCGATGTACGACGACTACCGCGAGCTGCTCCTGAACAAGGACGTGGACGCGGTGCTGATCAGCACGCCCGATCACTGGCATGCGCCGATCGCCATTGCCGCCGTCGAGGCCGGTAAGGACGTCTACCTGCAGAAGCCGGCGTCGCTCACCATCGCGGAGGGACGCGCCCTCTCGTACGCGGTGCAGCGGACCGGCCGGGTGCTGCAGCTGGGCAGCCAGAACCGGTCGTTACCCCAGTTCCGGTATGCGTGCGAGCTGGTGCGCAACGGGCGTATCGGCCAGCTGAAGACGGTGGAGGTCGGCCTCGCGGCCGATCCGGGCGGCGAGCCGGAGGCCGAGATGCCGGTGCCGTCTCACTTCAACTACGACATGTGGCTCGGGTCGACGCCCGCCGTGCCCTACACGGAGAAGCGCGTCCATCCGCAGGTGGGGTACGACAGACCGGGCTGGCTCCGGTGCGAGCAGTTCGGCGCCGGGATGATCACCGGCTGGGGTGCGCACCACATCGACACCGCGCACTGGGGCATGGGCGCCGAGCACACCGGCCCCGTCGAGATCTGGGGCACGGCGGAGTTCCCCAAGTCGGGTCTGTGGGACGTGCACGGGTCGTTCCGCACCGAAGCCCGTTATGCCGACGGCGTGCACATGATCGCCAGCGACTCGCTGCCGATCGGCGTCAAGTTCATCGGCTCCGAAGGGTGGATCTACGTCAACCGCGTCAGCCTGGTGACCGGCAGCGATCCCCTCGCCACGCTCAAGGACCGCAAGGCGCTCGACGCGAGCGATCCGAAGATCCTGACGTCGGTCATCGGCCCAGACGAGATCCACCTGATCGACAGCAAGGACCACCACGGCAACTGGCTCGAGGCCATCCGCTCGCGCCAGCTGCCGATCGCCCCCGCTGAAGTGGGCCATCGGTCCTGCTCGGCCTGCCTGCTCCATCACATGGCGATGAAGGCGGGACGTACGCTGAAGTGGGACCCCGCGCGCGAGCGGTTTCTCAACGACGACGAGGCCAACGGGTGGCTGTCGCGTCCGCAGCGTCACCCGTACATGTTCACGACCTAGGCCGGGACCGCTCCCGGTCGTCAGCGCCGGGCCGCGGGGGGGGGGCGGCGCCC
>JAEZCY010000186.1 GCA_023429845.1 Acidobacteriota bacterium | reverse complement strand
GTGCCGGCGTGGTGGCTGGTGCTGGAGGCGGCGGAGGGGGTGCAGGCGCAGGCGCCTTCTTCGCACAACCAGCGAAACCTAGCGCCAGGCACAAGCCGACAGCAGGCAACACGACACGCAGTCGAGACATCGTTCCGAGGCTCCCGGGACGGAGAAACGTGACGGCGCACACACGCGCCGCAACTCAACACAACGCGGCAAGCGTAACGGGGCGCCATGGACGTGTCAACGAAATGGCCGCGCTTCAACCGTCGCGATCTCCAGCGCCAGCCGCCGCGCATCGGTCGTGCCCGTGCGCTCACCGGCGACGAACGACGGCGAAGCCCGCCACGTCAGGCGCCCGGCGTCGGCCCGCAAGTGCTGCGCCGTGACGACCTGCTCGATGCGGAACGGTCGACGCAGCACGTGGCTGCCGATGCGAGTCTCGCCGGCGAAGATCTCGAGCACCGGCTCGCGATCGTAGTGACGCGGCCAGGTGCCGCTGATCACCAGGCGCACTCCGTCGCGCGCCCCTGCGACGCGCAGCCGGCTTTCGGCGGCCACCCAGCGCCAGCGGCGCCCCGTGGTGACATTGCGCTCCGGTTCGTGCCAACCGTCCTCGAGCGCGACAACCGGCACTCCCTCCGGCTGCACGTCGAACTGCTCCAGCAACACGCGCTCCGGTCCGGCCGCAGCGTCGGTGGCCGTCACGCGCAGCGGCGCATAGCCTGGCCCGGCAACGCTCCCCGCCGGCATCGTCCACACGAGTGCGAAGGGGCCCGGGCGCACCTGCACCTGCTGCCGCCATCCATCACCGACATGCACGTCGAGCGTGATCGCGCTCGCCTGCGGCGGCGCGACGTGACGTCCGCCGATCACGAGCGTGGCGTTGCCGGCCTGCCGCCGCACCAATGCCGCCGACCCACCGGTGGACGGACCGACGTTGGCGTCCGCCGACAACCCCGCGAGTTCGGGCGTCAGTCCCCAGCCGTCGAGCAGGATCCATTGCGGTTGGTGGATCGACGTCCAGTCGAACGGATGCGGACGCATGCCACCAAGCAGTTCGGCCGCGGGTGATGGCCACCCCGCGTGGAGTCGAAGCGTGCGCGCCCGAGCGTCGATGGCGACGTCGTCGCCGCGTCGCGGGTCGAGCAACCACCACACGGATGCATGCGCGTCCCGCTGCCACACCGCCGCGGCATGCTGCCACTCGCGCACGGTCGGCGACGGAAGCACCTCGTACGGCGGCGCAGGCTGCAGCGCCGCACGCGCCCGGCGCGTCTCGGCCCACACGCGCCGGTGCATGAGCACATGGGGCCTGGCGCCACTCCGGCGCGCGTCCCGTTCCATGGCGGCGAGCACCTCGCTCACCGACACGCCGGCAGACAGGTACTGGCGGTGGGCCTGAACGGACACACCGAGCGCGGCCACGCACAGCGCCACGCCGAGCGGCACGGCCAGGCGGCCGTTCCACGCACGCAACGCGAGCATTGCCAGCGTGGCCACCAATGGGATCAGCGGCAGCGCGTAGCGAGTGGTTTCCGTCTCCTGGAACAGCAGGTGATACGTGAGGTACGGCACGAAGCCGAGCGCCAGCCACACGCCAAGTCCGCCGTGCCTGCGCACGGTCAGCACACCGACCGCTGCCGCGGCGAGGACCACCGCCGCGAACTGCCACCAGCCCCAGGACCACACGAACGTCTCGCCCAGCGCGCCGACCAACCTGCCGACGCCAGGCTGGAGGACGAGCATCGGCACGCCCTGGAAGTCCTCGCCGGCCTGCGACAGGAGCGCCGCGCGATACGCCGGCAACCCACCCGTGACGACGATCATCGGCACCGCCCATGCCGCTACACCCGCCAGGGCCGTGGCGCCGAGTGCCAGAGCGCGCGCCGCATCGACGCGCCGGGCAACCCGCCACGCCAACCAGAGCAGCAGCGGCACCACGAGCCAGGTGACCTGCGAACGCACGCCAGCGGCCAGGCCGCACGCCAGCGCGGCGATGAACCCGTCCCGCGTCCGCGCCTCGGATCGCGCGGCGCGCAGGATCAGCCATTGGCAGCTGAGTGCGGCGGCCAGTCCGGGCATGTCACTCAATGGACGCGAGGCCGTCAGCCAGAACAGCGGCGCTGCGGCAGTGAACGTGGCGGCCAGGGTCGGCACGGGCGGCGCGACGAACGCGCGCAGCACGCGATACGACGCCAGCACCGCGATGACGCCGGCGATGGCCGAGAGCAGCGACATCGCGACCGCCGCCTGCGTCGGCCCGTCCGCCACCCACCAGGACACCGCGCCGAGCAGGCCGCGCGCCAGAAGGATGTAGACGGGGTACCCAGGGGGATGCGGCTGGTGCGCCGCGATGTCGTAGTCGCGCAGGCCGAGCGCGAAATTCAGCGAATCGATGTCCTCGAGATGGCGTGGCAGCCAGGCGAGGTGCGCGAAAAAAAAGAGCGCGGCCACTACCAGCACGAATCGGTCGTGTGGGGCAGCGCCGCGCATGGTCCGCAACCGGCCGGGTGGCAGGCCGCTCAGATCAGGTCAGGCTCGGTGGAACGTGGCTACGAGACGCCGATGTGCCTACTCCTCGTCCTCGTCCTCTTCGTCTTCGTCTTCGTCCTCGTCATCCCAACCGAGTTCGTCCTCGTCGTCGTCCTCGTCCTCGTCGTCCTCATCCTCGTCGTCCCAATCCTCCTCGTCCTCGTCGTCGTCATCCTCGTCGGTGTCGTCATCGTCCTCGTCGAGGGCGAAGAGCGCGGATGCCGACGATGCAGCGCTCGCAGGCTGGCCGGCGGCCAGGGCGCTCGCCAGGATGTCGAGGTCACGCACGTCGAGGAGCTCGGGGCTCGGGGCACTGATGGACATGACGGTCTCCGCAGTCACGGGCATGCAGGCGTCCGGCTCGACGCTGGGCCCGACTGCAACGCGCGGATTATAGCGACAAGCTGCGAAGCCCCGCAATCACGCGCGCACGTCCGCCCGCGGCTCGAACGCGAGCAGGCGGAGACTGAGCGCGACAACCAGGAGCGAGGCGCCGACGTCGGCCAGTACGGCCAGCCAGAGCGAGGCCGCGCCGACGCCTGCGGCGGCGATCACCGCGAGCTTGAGGACCAGTGCGAGCACGACGTTGGTGCGCACCGTGCGCAGCGTGGCGCGGCCGAGGGCGATTGCGTAAGGGATCAGCGCGAGGTCGCGATGCATGAGTGCGCCGTCGGCCGCCTCCATGGCCACGGCGTTGCCGCTGTCGGCCACCGCGAGCCCGACGCTCGCGGCCGCAAGCGCGGGGCCGTCGTTGATGCCGTCGCCGACCATCAGCACCGGGCCGCCGCTGGCCAGATCGTCAACCACAGACGCCTTCTCCTCCGGCAGGAGGCGGGCCCGCCACTCGTCGAGCGAGACGGACTTGGCAAGGCGCGAGACGGCCGCCTCGTGATCGCCAGACACGAGGACGATGCGGTTGACGAGGGTGCGCAGCCGGGCCACGGCCGTCTCAGCGCCGGCACGTGGATGATCGACGGCGTCGATGGCGAGCACCGGCTCGCCGTCCACGGTCAGCAGCGCCGTCGCCTCCGGCAATGCCGTCCCGGGCGCCAGTGCGGCACCGACCCACTCGGGCCGCCCGATCCGGATGCGCCGCCCGTCCACGGTCGCCTCGGCGCCGCGTCCCGGCGCATGCTGAAGCGCGGTGGCGGCCAGCAAGGGGACATCGCGCCGTGCGGCCTCCGCCACGATCGCTTCGGCGAGGGGATGGTGCACGCCGGACTCGATCGAGGCTGCCAGCTGAAGGGCGCGCTCGAGCGGGATGGACGACAGCGTCCTCACCGCCGCGATCCGCAGCCGCCCTTCCGACACGGTGCCCGTCTTGTCGAGCGCGACGACGCGGACGCGCGACAGCCGCTCGAGCACGGCGCCGCCCTTCAGCAGCAACCCGCGCCGCGCTGCACCCGACAGCGCCGACACCATGGCCACCGGCGTCGCAATCACGAGCGCGCACGGGCAGGCCACGACAAGCAGGACGAGCGCTCGCTCGATCCACTCGTGCCAGGTCGCACCGGTGAGGAGCGGCGGCAGCACGGCCATCGCCGCCGCGGCCATGAGCACGATGGGTGTGTAGATGGCGGCGAAGCGGTCGACGAGCGACTGCACCTGGGCACGGGCGGCGTGGGCGCGCTCCACCAGATGCACGATGCGCGCAACCGTCGAATCCGACGAGACGCGGGTGACGACGAACGTCAGCGCCCCCTCGCCGTTCACCGAGCCCGCATACACGGCGTCGCCCGTCCCCTTCAGGACGGGCTCTGACTCTCCGGTCACGGGGGCCTGGTTCACGGTGCTCTCGCCCGCGGTGACCGTGCCGTCCAGCGGGATCCTGGCGCCCGGGCGCACCGTGACCGACTGCCCCACCGCCACCTGCTCCACCGGCACCTGCCGCACCCGGTCGCCGCTCGCGAGGTCGGCGGTGGGCGGCGTCACGTTCAGCACCTCGGCAATCGCCCGCCGCGCCCTGGCCAGGCTGCGGGCCTCCAGCGCCTGCGCGACGCCGAACAGCACGAGCACCGTTGCCGCCTCGAACCACTCGTCGATGGCAAGCGCGCCCGTGACCGCGATGGTCATCAGCACGTGGATGTCCAGCCGCCGGCCGCGCACGGCCTGCCACGCGCGACCCAGCGTCGCGGGCGCAGTGAGTGCGATGGCAACGAGCAGCAGCGCGCGGATCGTCAGTGACGGCGCGCCGACCAGCCACGCCACGCCCGCCACCGCGCACGCGACGCCGGCGCCCGCAATGGCCCACGGCATGCCGGACTCGGCCTGCGGCGACGCGCTGGGGCCGGTGACGGGCCAGGCACGCATGCCAGCCTGCGCCACGGCTTCCGCGATACGGCCGGCATCCAGGGTGGCGCCGTCGAAATGGACGCGGAGCTGGCGCGACAGCACGTCGGCGTCGAGCGCGACGACGCCGTCGAGCGTGCCGAGGCGTTTCTCGAGGATCGCGACCTCGTGGGCGCAATCCATCTCCGCGATGTGGAACGTTGCCGAGCGGTGGTCGAGGCAGCGGGGGCAGGCTGGCGCGTTCATCTATTCCCCCTGCGGCCCGCGTCGCGCGACGGGCATGACCTGGTCGCGCCGGGGCGCCGCCGCGGCGATGTCCTCGTGCACGTGGCTCAGCCCCTGCTGGAACAGGGCGAGGATGTGCCCGTCGTCGAGCGTGTAGAACATCTGCCGGCCGGACCGGCGCGTCCGCACCAGCCGCGCGGCCCGCAGCATGCGCAGTTGATGCGACACCGCCGACTCGCTCATGCCGACGAGGGCGGCGAGGTCACCGACGCACCGCTCGCCGAGCGCCATGGACGCGATCAGCCGAATACGCGTCGGGTCGCCGAGCACGCGGAAGGTCTCGGCCAGCGCCTGGGCCGTGGCTGGATCGAGGATCGGGCTGGTGGTGCGGGGTGTGCGGCGACGGTTCGAACCGGGCGCCATCGTGCGCGAGAGGCGCGTGCTCGTTGTTGACTGGGACATATGAACAACTGTTCACATGTTAGCACCAGCGGCGATTGACCGGACTCCGGCGCCGCCTTACCATGCGAGGTTGGCAGTCCACCGACGGCGGGAACACCCCGTCACAACCGCCCTCGCGCCTGCGCGAGGCGCGTCACCCTGGAGAGACTCGGTGATCGAGGTGCAGCAGCTCACCAAGCGCTACGGCCCCTTCACGGCGGTCGACGGCGTGAGCTTCACTGTCGGCAAGGGCGAGATTCTGGGCTTCCTCGGACCCAACGGCGCCGGCAAGACGACCACCATGCGGATCCTGACCGGCTACATGCCGCCCACCGAAGGTCGGGCGCGCGTGGCGGGATTCGACCTGCAGGACCAGCCGGTCGAGGCCAAGCAGCGCATCGGCTACCTTCCCGAGACGCCGCCGCTCTACCCCGACATGACCGTGCGCGAGTACCTCCGTTTCGTGGCGCGGATCAAGGGCGTGCCGGCGGGCGAACAAGCCAGCCGCGTGCAGTCCGTGATGCAGCGAACACACGTGGCCGACATGGCCAACCGGCATTGCGGCAAGCTTTCCAAGGGGTATCGTCAGCGAGTCGGCCTCGCCCAGGCCCTCATCCACAACCCCGACGTGCTCGTGCTCGACGAGCCCACGGCCGGCCTCGACCCCAAGCAGATCATCGAGACGCGCGACCTGATCCGCAGCCTCGGCGGCGACCACACGATCGTGCTCAGCACCCACATCCTCCCGGAGGTGGCGCAGACCTGCCAGCGCGTCGTGATCATCAACAAGGGGCGCGTCGTGGCCGAGGACACGCCGGAGAACCTGACGGCACACCTGCAGGGCGCCGCCTCGACGTACGTGGAAGTGGACGCGCAGGGCGCCGACGCGCAGCCGATCCTTGCGGCGATCCCGGGCGTGACGGCCGTCTCGGTCGCGGCGCGGCACGGCGCGTCCACCGGCTACGAGGTGCAGAGCGAGCGCGGGCTCGACGTCCGCCGCAGCGTGGCCGCGGCCCTGGTCGGCGCCGGCCACGGCCTGCTCGAGTTGCGCCCGATGCGCATGAGCCTGGAGGAGATCTTCCTGCAGCTCACCACCACGGACGCGCCACAGGCCGCCGCGCAGGAGGAGGAGGTGGCTCGTGCGTAACATGCTGGCCATCGCCCGCCGCGAACTGCACGCCTACTTCGCATCGCCCATCGCCTACATGCTCGTCGGGCTGTTCGCGCTGCTGTTCGGGTGGATGTTCTACAGCTTCCTCAGCTTCTTCAGCGAGCAGAGCCTCCGCATGTCGCAGTTCGGCATGGGCGGGCCGCAGGCGCTGAACGTCAACGAGATGCTGATCAGGCCGCTGCTGCTGCAGGCCGGCATCATCATCCTCATCTTCATCCCGACGCTGACGATGCGCACGTTCGCGGAAGAGAAGCGCAGCGGCACGATCGAACTGCTGCTCACCTCCCCGCTCACCGACTGGGAGATCGTGCTCGGCAAGTTCTTCGGGGCCCTGGCGCTGTACGCCGTGATGCTGGGCCTGAGCGCCTTGAACCTGATCTGGCTCTTCGTCTATGGCGACCCCGAACTCGCACCGGTGCTCACCGGCTATCTGGGGCTGCTGCTGCTCGGCGCCGGGTTCATCGCGATCGGCCTGTTCCTGTCCAACCTGACGCGCAACCAGATCGTCGCAGGCCTGCTCACGTACGCGGTGCTGCTGATGCTGCTGCTGGTGGCCTGGGTCGGCGAGGGCGCCGGTCCCGTCGGTCGCGCAGTGGTCTCGGCGCTGTCGGTGTTCCAGCACTTCGAGGACTTCTCGAAGGGCGTCATCGACACGCAGCACGTCGTGTACTACCTGAGCGTGATCACCTTCGGCCTCTTCCTCACCGCCCGCTCGGTGGATGCCGACCGGTGGCGCGGGTAACCAGTCCGGAGACGCACATACCCATGACCCGTTTCGTCAACGTCCTCGGATGGATCGGCACGGCCCTCGTGGTCGCGGCCGTGGCCACGCGCTTCATCCGCCCCGAACTGCAGCACGTCTGGCAGCGCCTGGCGATCGCCGGGCTCGTCGTGGTGCTCGTGTACCTGATGACGCAATGGCGCGAGTTCGTCGGCGCCTGGTCGCGACGCGGCACGCGCGCCGGCGCACTCACGTCGGCCAGCGTCATCCTGCTGCTCGCCATCCTGGTGGGCATCAACTACGTCGCCACGCGACAGCACAAGCGGTGGGACCTCACCGAAGGCGGCCAGTTCACGCTTTCGGACCAGAGCCGCCGGATGCTCGGCTCGCTCGAGTCGCCGGTCAACGTCAAGGTGTTTGCGCGGGACACGGAGTTCCCGCGCTTCCGCGATCGGCTCGAGCAGTACACGTACGCGAGCCGCCAGGTCAACGTCGAGTACATCGACCCCGACAAGCAGCCGGCCGTCGCTCGCCAGTGGCAGGTGCAGGCGTACGGCACCATCGCCGTGGAGCACGACGGCCGCATCGAGCGCATCACCAGCGACACCGAACAGGACATCACCAACGCCATCGTGAAGGCGGTCGAGGGCGGCGAGAAGAAGGTGTACTTCGTGCAGGGCCATGGCGAGCGCGACCCGACGAGCGCCGACCAGCGCACCGGGTACAACGCCATCGCCGCCGCCCTGCAGCGCGACAACTTCTCCGTCGAGAAGGTGGTGCTGGCACAGCAGCAGGAGGTGCCGGCCGACGCGGCCGTCCTCGTGGTCGCCGGCCCGAAGACCGACTTCCTGCCGCCCGAGATCGACATGGTCCGTCGCTACCTGGACAAGGGTGGCAAGCTGCTGCTCCTGCTCGATCCCCCGGATGGCCCCGACGCCGCTCCGGTGACGGGCCTGGTCACCCTGGCGCGGGAGTGGGGCGTGGACGTGGCGACCAACGTCGTCGTGGACGTGAGCAGCGTCGGCCAGTTGCTCGGCGCCGGGCCGTCGATGCCCGTGGTGGCCACGTACCCCGACCACCCGATCACCGAGAACTTCGGCCTGATCACCGCCTTCCCGCTCGCGCGCTCCGTGACGCCGATCGAGGGCGGCGCCAACGGCCGCACCGCGCTGCCCATCGCCACCACCAGCGAACAGTCGTGGGCTGAAACGGATCTCGGCGCCGTGTTCGCCGGCCGCCCGGTGGCCAACGACGAGGGCACCGACAGCCCGGGGCCGATCACCCTCGCGGCAGCCATCGGCGTGGATGCGCCGAATGCGCCGGCCCCACCGGCACCCGCCGCAGGCGACGCGCCGGCAGACACCCCGCCCCGCCCGCAGACCCGCATCGTCGTGGTCGGCGACTCCGACTTCGCCGCCAACGGCGTACTCGGCACGCAGGGCAATCGTGACTTCTTCCTGAACGCCGTCAACTGGGTGGCGCAGCAGGAGAACCTGATCGCGATTCGTCCGAAGCAGGCCGACGACAGGCGCGTGACCATGACCGAGGACCAGCAGCGTCGCGTGCTGTATCTCTCGGTGCTCGGGTTGCCGCTGCTCGTCGCCGGGCTCGGCGTCTGGACGTGGAGCCGGAGGCGGGGATGAAGCGCGGACGCTCGACGGCACTGCTGCTCGTGCTCGCGGCAGCACTCGGCGCGTACATCTGGTTCGTCGAGAGCGGACGCGACACCACCGACGATGAGCCGAAGGCGGAGCGGGTGTTTGCGTCGCTCGAGGCCGACCAGGTTGCGGCCCTCACGGTTCACGCGGGCAACGGCGACGTCACCACACTGAAGAAGGCTGACGCCGGTTGGACGATCGAGACGCCCATCCAGGCGCCTGCCGACGCGAGCGAGGTCTCGGGCGTGACGAGCAACCTCGCCACGCTCGACATCACACGGGTGGTGGACGACGCGCCGCAGTCGCTCGAACCGTTCGGGCTCGAGGCCCCGCGCCTGAAGATCACGTTCACGGCCAACGGCGCGCCCCGCACGCTCCTGTTCGGCAGCAAGAGCGCGACCGGCGGCGACGTGTACGCGAAGCTCGAGGACACACCGCGCGTGTTCCTCGTGCCCGCCTGGCTCGAGCAGAGCTTCGACCGCACGACGTTCCAGCTGCGCGACAAGGCCGTCGTCACCGTGAACCGCGAGTCGATCGACAGCGTGCGCGTCGCGGGAGCGCCGGGCACGATCGAGCTGAAGAAGGACGGTGATGCGTGGCGCCTGGTGCAGCCTTTCGCCGCACGCGCCGACAGCAGCGAAGTCGGCACCCTGCTGACCAGACTGTCGTCCGGCCAGATGCAGGCGATCGTCGCCGAGCAGCCAGCCACGCTTGACGTCTACGGGCTGCTGCCGCCCCGCACGACGGTGACCCTCGCCGGAGCGGGCACGCAGCTCGCGCAGGTCCTGGTGGGCACCGCGAGCGGTGACGCCGCCGTGCACATGAAGGACGCCGCGCGTCCGATCGTGTTCACCGTCGAGCGGTCGCTGGCCGACGACCTGCAGCGCACGGTGGACACCTACCGCGCACGCGACCTGTTCTCGTATCGCATGTTCAACCTCTCGCGACTCGTGATCACGCGCGGCGACCGCGTGGTCACGTTCGAGAAGACGAAGACCAGCGACGCAGCAGACGCGACCGAGACGTGGGTGCAGTCTTCGCCTGCCGATGCGAGCGTCACCGCCGCCGCCATCGACGACATCGCGAGCCGGCTGAGCACGCTCCGCGCGGAACACTGGACCCACGCGGCCGTGAGCGGCGTGACGCCGGTCATGTCCGTGGCAGCGACATTCGACGGCGGCAAGCAGGAGCGCGTGTCGATTGCCCAGGTCGGCGACCAGATGCTGGCCATGCGCGACGACGAACCAGGCGCGGCCCGCCTCACGGCGCCCGCAGTCACAGACATCCTGAACCTGCTGCAGCCGCCCGCCGCCGACGCGGCGGCAAAGGACGACGCGGCGCCTGCACGGCCGGGAACGACGCCGTGACCGCACACCGCGGCTCCGTTGCCGCGGTCGCGGTCGTAGCCCTCCTCACGAGCGCCTGTGCGGCACGCCAGGCGCCCGACGTTCGCACGGCGTCCGCGCCGGCGTCCGCATCCGGCGCCGCGGACGCCAGCGCGCCGAGCGCGCTCGCGACTGACGTGGACCGCCGCTTCGCAGCGGCCACTGCCACGGCGTTGTGGAGCGTGCGCATCGAGCGCGCCGACACCGGCGCCGTACTCGTGGACCGCAACGCCGGGCGCCTGCTGATTCCCGCATCGAACATGAAGATCGTGACGCTCGCCGCAGCGGCGACGCGTCTCGGCTGGGACTTCCGGTTCCAGACGCGCCTGCACGCGACGGGCGCCCGCCATGGTCATGCGCTGCGTGGCGACCTGGTCGTCGTCGGCGGCGCCGACCCGACGATCGGGCGCGGCCCGGATCCGCTGGCGACGTTCCGTGACTGGGCCAGGCAACTGCGGGCGCAGGGCATCCAGCGGATCGACGGCGATCTGATCGGGGATCCCACGCGGTTCGGGGAAGACTGGCTCGGAGGGGCGTGGAGCTGGGACGACTTGCCTTACGGCTATGCCGCGAAGTACTCGGGCCTGATCTTCGACGAGAACGTGGTGCGGCTCCGGGTGCAGCCCGGCCCCGCGCCTGGACAGCCGGCGCGGATCGCCCTGTCGCCCGACGTGTTCGAGTTCCACGTCCGGGCACGCGTGGAGACGTCACCCGCAGGCGAGGCGCCCACGCTCGCCGTACACCGCGACGGCCAGAGCCCGGTCGTCGAGGTGACAGGCAGCATCCCGCACGGCGGTCCGCCAGTCGAGCGCACCCTGGCCGTGGACGACCCGGCCCGGTTCTTTCTGGGCGTACTGCGCCAGACGCTCGCCGGCGAGGGGATCGAGGTGCGCGGGCGGACGCGCGTGGAACGCACGGACGACACGGCACTCGGCGCGCCGCTGATCGTGCACGCCTCGCCGCCACTGCCCGAGGTCGCGCGGCGGCTGATGAAGGTCAGTCAGAACCTGTACGGCGAAGTGCTGCTCCGCGCCCTCACGGCGGACGCGGCGGCTGGTGCGGCACCCGCGGCGGATGCGCGACGCGCCCTGCAGGACGCGATCGGCGCGATCGGCGTGCCGACGGGCAGTGTGCAGGGCCTCGACGGCTCCGGGCTGTCGCGGCGCGACTTCGTGACAGCGGAGGCGCTGATCACGCTGCTGCGGCACATGGACGTCGAGCCGCATCGCGAGCCGTTCCGCGCAACGCTGCCGGTGGCCGGACGCGACGGCACGCTGGCGAGACGCTTCACGGGCAATCCCTGTGAAGGCCGGCTGATCGCCAAGACCGGGACGCTCGCCCACGCGCGGGCATTGTCCGGCTACATCACGTCGGCGTCGGGCACGCCGTACGTGTTCGCGGTGATCGCGAACAATTTCATCGTCCCGGCCCGCGAGATCGACGCGATCGTCGAGGACGCCCTCGGCGTCCTCTGCGCGTCGTAGCCGGCGGCGCGTTCCTGCAACGCCGCCGCTCGCATCAGTGAGTCACTCGGGCAGCACTCCTACCATCCGAGGACGTCGCGGAGGTCCTCGACGCTCACGTCCACCCCTCCGGCCTGAGCGAGATCGGCGCGTCCGCCGCCCTTGCCGCCATGCGCAGCGCACACGTGCCGCACGAGCCCGCCGGCATCGACGTCGAGGCGATCGACACTGCGTGCGATGACGAGCGCGTGCGGCGAGGGACCACCGATGAGTGCCACGGCACGCCCGCCGGTGGACACGAGCCGCGATGCGGCCTGCCGCAGCGCCTGTGCGTCAGCGTCGGGCAGGTGAGCGACCAGCACGCCGGACGGTCCGATGCGCGTCGCCAGCGCTTCCACCTCGATCGCCGTGAGCCGCTCGGCGAGGTCTCGCGCCTTGCGCTGCTCCTGCTTCACCTCGTCACGCAACCGCCCGACGGCGACCGCCGCGTCGTCTGCCGCCACCGACAGCAGCCGCGCCACATCGTCCATGCCGTTCCGGAGCGACCGGTAGCTGGCGAGGGCACGCCGGCCGCACAGGAACGTCACGCGCGAGCCGCCCCGGAACCGCTCGACACCGCGGATCGCGATGATGCCGATCTCGCCGGTGCGGCGCACGTGCGTGCCGCCGCATGCGGAGAGGTCATGGCCCTCCACGTCTACGAGGCGGATGCGGCCCGTGCGTCCCGTTGCCCTGCGCAGCCGCGGCTCGGACGCGAGGTCGGCCGCGTCGATGTAGCGGATCGTCACCGCGCGGTCGTCCCAGACCACGACGTTGGCGTGTTCCTCCGCAGCGCGGCATTCGTCGGCCGACATCTCACGGTGAAGGTCGAGCGTGCAGGCATCGACGCCGAGGTGCACGCTCTCGGTGCGCGCATCGAACAAGTGGTCGAACGACGCCGAGAGTACGTGCTGGCCCGAGTGCTGCTGCCGGAAGTCGCGCCGGCGCGGCCCGTCCACCTCACCCGTGACGCGACTGCCCACGTCGAGGGGCGCGGCCGCCACGTGCCACACCACGTCGTTCTCGGTGACGACATCGGTGACGGGCACGGCCTGTCCGGCCGCACGGAGTTCTCCGACGTCATGCGCCTGCCCGCCCGATGTCGGGTAGAACGCGGAGCGATCCAGTGCAACGCGGAAGCCTGGCGCCTGCGGTTCGCAGGCGAGCACGGTCGCATCGAAGACGAGGAGCGTGGGGTCGTCGTAGTAGAGGCGCGTGGTCACGGTCGGTGGCGGCACGCCATAGGCTACCGGCTCCCTGGACGGAAGAAGAGCAGATGCTGCCATGGCAGGGAATCGACGCGCCGGTCCAGCACGTATCCTTCCGCCGCGAACTCCTGGGTCGCCTGCGCAACGCTCATCTTGTGGTCTTCGCGGATCGGCACCGCCCCGTCTTCCTTGCGGAACTCGACGATGGCGATCCGGCCGCGCGGCGACAGCGCCGCCTTCATCGCCCGCTGCACGCGCGGCGGGGCGCCGAGCTCGTGGTAGACGTCAACCATCAGGATGAGGTCCACGGCGCCAGGCGGCAGGCGGGGATCGTCCTCGGTGCTGCGAACCAGCTCGATGTTGGTGAGGCCCATCTTGCGGGCGCGGCCACCGACCATCTCCAGCATCTCGGGCTGGAGATCCACCGCAAGCACCCGACCCGTGGGACCGACCGCCCTTGCGAGGCGAACGGTGTAGTACCCCGAACCGGCGCCGAAGTCGGCCACGACCATCCCTGGCGTGAGCGCCAACTCCCGCATGACGCGGCTGGGCCGCTCCTCCTGCTCACGCTCGGCGCGCTCGAGCCAGGACGCGCCCTGGTGTCCCATGACGCCCGCGATGATCCGGCCCGAAACCGGGTGCGTTGTGCCGGCCTGCCCGGACGCCAGCATCGTGGCGGCAAGCAGGATTCCTGCGGCAGCCAGCAGCGAACGGACGGGCGAAGGCATCGTCATGCGTCAGAGGTCGAGCACGAAATGGTAGGCGGTGATCCGCATCCGGTGCCGCAGGTAGAAGCGATGCGCCCCGTGCCGCTGCACGCCGGAATCGAGCTCGAAGGCCTTGCAGCCGTGTTCGCGTGCGTGGTCGATCAGCCAGTGCAGCAACGTGTCGCCGTGACCGTGCGACCGCGCGCTCTCGTCCGTGACGAGATCGTCCACGTAGAGGACGAGGCCGACCTTCAGCTGATCGATGAACCGGAAGCCGGCCACCGCCACAACGCGGTCGCCCTCGCGGTGGAGCACGAGGCGCAGTCGGCGCGCCTCGGCGGCGCGCACGGTCGAGACGAACGCCTCCTCCTCGAGATGCGGACGCAGTTGGCGCATGACGGGGAACGCGGACGCGATGTCGGCGTCGGTGACGGCGAAGGTCGTCGTGGTGCTGGTGGTGGTCATGTGCGCTCGAGAGCGGGATCTGCCACGCCTGCGTCGGCGAAGCCCCGAGCACGCAGCTGGCATGAATCGCAGCGGCGGCATGGCCGGCCGTCCGGCGTCGGCGCGTAACAGGAGTGCGTGAGGGCGTAGTCGAGTCCCAGGGACAGGCCGCGCCTGATGATGTCTGCCTTCGACAGGTGCTGCAGCGGCGCGTGGATGCGCAGCGGCTGCCCGGACACGCCTGCGGCCGTCGCGAGACGTCCCAGGTGCTCGAACGCGGCGATGTACTCGGGTCGGCAGTCCGGGTATCCGGAGTAGTCGAGCGCGTTGACGCCGATCACGAGGTCGGCGGCACCGACGCTCTCGGCCCAGGCCAGCGCCAGCGAGAGGAAGATCGTGTTGCGCGCGGGCACGTACGTCGTCGGGATGCCATCGGCCGCCACGTCGCGGTCGAGCGGGACGTGGCCCGCACCGGTGAGCGAGGAGCGCGCGATGTCGCGCAGATCGAGGTCCAGCTCCACGTGACGGGCGACGCGCAGCGCCTGCGCCACGCGCCGCGCGGACTCGAGCTCCTGCACGTGGACCTGGCCGTAGCGCACGGTCAGCGCGTACAGCTCGAACCCGTCGGCGCGCGCCATCGCACCAGCCGTGTAGGAGTCGAGTCCCCCACTGAGCAGGAGGATCGCAGGGCGCGCCTGCGTCATACGCCTCGCGCCCTGGCGCCCCAGATGTACTTGTGCTGCTGCAACTGCAACCGCACCGGCAGCCGTGCCTCGAGGATCCACGCTGCCAGGTCGGCCGGCGCGACGAGCTCCCAGGCAGGTGCGAAATGCACCGCGGCGCAGCGGCCCGCCAGGCCGTACTTGACGACGACGTCCTGCGCGTACTCGAAGTCGCTCCGGTCGGCGATCACGAACTTCACTTCGTCGTTCCGCGTCAGGAGGTCGAGGTTCGGCCAGTGCATGCGTCCCGCCTCACCGCTGCCGGGACACTTCACGTCCACGATGCGATGCACGCCAGCGGGGACATCGTCGATCGGCACGTGCCCGCCGGTCTCGATCAGCACGGTGCAGCCGTCCGCGAGCAGCTGCCGCATCAGCGGAACGGCATTCTTCTGGAGCAGCGGCTCGCCACCCGTGAGCTCCACGAGCGGCAGCCCGAGCCGTCGCACCTCCGCCACGATGTCGTCCACCGGGACCTTGCGGCCCTCGGTGAAGGCGTAGGGCGTGTCGCACCACGAGCACCGGAGGTCGCAGGCGGTCAGTCGCACGAACGTGCAGGGCTGCCCGGCAAACGTCGACTCTCCCTGGATGGACGCGTAGATCTCGTTGATGGTCAGGGAGGACATCGGGTGCCGGGAATCGTCATGGCCGGTGCCACGGCGCTCGTTCAGAATTGTAGCAATGGTCGTGCGCGCGCCGCTGATCCGGGTCGGGACGTCAGGCTGGCACTATCCGAGGGGCCGCGGCGCCTGGACGGGCGTCGTCTATCCGCCGCCGAAAGCGCGGGGCGGCGCCGACGAGCTGACCTGGTACGCGGAGCGTTTCGACACGGTCGAAGTCAATGCGTCGTTCTATCGCGAGATCGACGACAAGCTGACGCGGCGCTGGGTGGAGCGGACCCCCGCCGGCTTCGAGTTCGCCCTCAAGCTGCACCAGCGATTCACCCACCCGCGGATGCACGCGCCGTCCACGAAGGACCTCGCGCCGGTGCCGGCGCCAGACATGGACGCGCTGAAGGCGTCGCTCGACGCGCTCGCGCCGCTTCGCGCGGCCGGTCGGCTCGGGCCGCTGCTCGCGCAATTCCCGGCAAGCTTCAAGGCCACGCCGGAAGCCATCGCCTACCTCGAGTGGCTCACGCGTGAACTCGCAGGCCTGCCGCTGGCCGTCGAGTTGCGTCATCGGAGCTGGAGCGACGCCCGACGCGAGACGCTCCAGATCCTGGACGCCGCGAAGGCCGCATGGGTGCTGATCGACGAACCGAAGTTCCGATCGTCCGTGTGGCAGTCACCCGAGGTGTTCCTGGAGGAACTGCGTGAGCGTCCATGGGCCTACGTGCGACTGCACGGGCGCAATGCGGCGCAGTGGTGGGATCACGAGTCGTCCGAGGATCGGTACAACTACCTGTACTCGCCCGACGAACTCGAACCGTTCGTGGACGTCGCCGCAGCCGCCGAAGCGCTCGGCAAGAAGCTGTACCTCTACGCGAACAACCATTTCGCGGGCAACGCGGTGGCCAACGCGTTGCAGGTGCGGAACCGTCTCGGTGCCCCCGTGCAGGCGCCGTTCCCACGGAGCTTCATCGAGCGCTTTCCGCAACTCGGCGACATCGTCAACACCGACGGCCTGTTCTGATCACGCGCCGCGTACGAAGCCGTCCGCTGGACGTACGCAGCCGTAGGCCTTGCGCGACTGGCGCGGCGCCCCGGGGGGGGCG
>JAEZCY010000184.1 GCA_023429845.1 Acidobacteriota bacterium | reverse complement strand
GGCCAGGAAGATGAAGATGAAGATCGACCCGACGAGCGGCAGGAACTGCGGCCCCTTCGGACCGATGTTCTCCTTCAGCAGCCCGTTCAGGAAGCCGACGATGTCCTCGAGGACGATCTGGAGCCGGCCGGGGTTGTCCACGCTGAAGCTGGACCGCACGGCCAGGCAGAACACCGTGACGGCGATCACGATGAGCGCGCACATCACGAGGTGATCGGGGATCACCTGGAGGCCGGGCGTGTAGTCGCGGCCAAGCAGCCGCGCCACCAGCGGCCCGAGCAGCCGGTTCACGAATTCGACGATCCAGAGTGTGTGATGCAGGTTTTCCATGGGTACCGGCTGGTCGCGGGAGCAGCGGCGGCTACCGCCGTGCCCGGACCGCTTCCACCATCGCGGCGACGACCACCGCAGACACGCCCGTCAGCACCCCAATCGGGTGCACGCGCAAACGCGCAATTGTAACGTAGCCCGCCACCAGCAGCAACGCGTACCGGCCCGCGAGACCGAGCGCGACGCGCGCGGGTGCTGTCCGGCGCGCCTGTTCCCGCCCCGGCTCCGGCGGTCCGAGCGCTCCGACGGCACCCTTCAATGACCGGTAGCTGAGCCCCGACAGCAGTCCGCCGCCCACGACCCCGCCCGTCATCGGCCAGCCGCCGAACGGCCACGCGGCGAGGGCCAGGACGACGAGCACCAGTAAAGAGGTGCGCTCGAGTCGCGAGGCGATTACTTCGAAGCCCCCGCCGGCAGGAGCGGGAGGCACGCCCTCAGCGCGACGAGCCAAGGGTGCGGCGCGTGATGCGGACGACGTTGAGGACCGCGGCGGCGAATCCCATCGCGAAACCGATGAGCATGCCCCACGGGTTGGTGCCGAAGGTCCGGTCCACCCAGAGGCCGGCGGCGGTACCCATCACCAGCGCAAGGACGAACGACAGCCCCAGCGTCCCGAGTTCGCCGACCGTGCGCCAGTAGCCCGACGGGCGCGGAGTCAGCGCCATGACCGCGGAAAGACCATCGGCAGCAACCGCATCGGCAGACGTGGTGACATGACGAGCAGCCCGGGCGACCGAGGGCCCGCGCACGACGTCGGAATGGAGGGACATCACCGGCACCGCCGGCAGCCCTCGACTATACTCCAGAGACGGGCACGACCCGGCACGGACACCAAAAGATGCGATCAATCCCGGCGGTCATCCTGGTTGCGGCTCTCGCGTCGTCGTCCGTGCTCGCGACCGTCGCATCGGCTCAGCCCTCGTCTCGCCAGCGAACCCTCCTGGTGACCGCGCTCACTGCCGACGGCGACCCGGTCGACACCCTCGACGCGGACGACGTCGTCGTGCGCGAGGACGGGGTCGCGCGTGAGGTGCTGAAGGTGACCAGGGCCAGCGAGCCGGTGGACATCACCCTGGTGGTGGACAACAGCGTCGCGGCGCGGCGCGCCCAGCAGGACATCCGTCTCGCGCTCGAGAAGTTCGTGGCCACCTTTGCGGGGCCACACACCATCACGCTCATGACCGTCGCCGATCGCCCGACGGTGCTCGTCGACGCGACGACGAGCCGCGCGCAGCTGCTCCGAGGCGTGCAGCGGGTGTTCATCCAGCCGGAGGCCGGCACGTACTTCGTCGAGGGCGTCATCGAGGCCGCCCGCGCCATCGGGAAGCGCAAGCCCGCACGTGCGGCCATCGTCGCGGTCACGAGTTTCGGCGTCGAGTTCTCCGACCGCGGCTATCAGTTCGCCCTCGATGCGCTCGCCGAATCCGGGGCGGCTCTCCATGTGATCGAGTTGCAGGACACCGTGCAGGCCAACCAGCAGGACCCGAACGTCCGCGATCGCAACATCGTCATCGACCAGGGCACGGCCGAGACGGGCGGCATCCGCGAACTGCTGCTCGCCAACATCGCACTCACCGAGACGCTCCAGAAGGTCGGCCGCGCCGCCACCACCCAGTACGAGGTCGTCTACGGGCGGCCGGACACGCTGATTCCCGCGCGCAAGGTCGAGGTCGAATCGGCGCGCCCTGCCCTGAAGCTCCGTGGCAACGTGCTTCAGGCCAACCGCGCCAGTCGATGATCCGCGCGTCCCGTCTTGCGGCCGGCGCCTGTGCCGGCGTCCTGCTGCTGTCGTCGCCCGCGCGGACCCAGCAGCCGGCCAGTCCACCGGCAGTCGAGCCAGGCGCGGGCACGCAGCCCCCACCGGCAGCGGACCAGCCTGCGTTCCGATCCGGTGTCGACGTCGTGTCGCTGAACGTCACGGTCACCGAACGTGACGGGCGCTTCGTGTCGGGCCTGCCCCTCGAGGCCTTCTCGGTGTTCGAAGACGGCGTGAAGCAGGACGTGATCTTCTTTTCGGGCACGCAGCTGCCGACCGCACTCGGGCTGCTCGTGGACACGAGCGCCAGCATGAACGACAAGCTGCCGATTGCGCAGCGAGCCGCGGTCGGGTTCGTGGAACGCATGCGCCCCGACGACATCCTGACGATCGTGGACTTCGACAGCCGCGCGGAGATCCTGCAGGGGTTCACCGAGGATCAGGCGCAGCTGACGGCCGCCATCCGGCGCACCACGGCCGGCGGGTCCACCTCGCTCTACAACGCCGTCTACGTCGCGCTGAACGAGTTCCGGAAGATCCGCCGCGCCGACACGCAGCAGGAAGTGCGGCGACAGGCGATCGTCGTGCTCTCCGACGGCGAGGACACGTCGAGCCTCGTGCCGTTCGAAGAGGTGCTCGAGCTCGCCAAGCGGTCCGAGGTCGCCATCTACACGATCGGCTTGCGCGACAGCGCCGCCAAGGCCCGCCCCATGGGCGGTTTCAACGAGTCCGACTTCGTGCTGCGGCAATTCGCGCAGGAAACGGGGGGCAAGGCCTTCTTCCCCGCTTCTGCCGACGAACTGCCCGTCATCTACGGACAGGTGGCCGACGAACTCGCGGCGCAATACACGGTCGGGTACGCGTCGCGCAATGCACGGCGTGACGGACGGTGGCGGCGCGTGGTGGTGCGCGTCGAACGGCCCAACACGATCGCGCGCACGAAACAGGGGTACTACGGTCCGACCGATTGAGGTCCGGACCACGTCACCATGAGCCTCGCGGTCCTCTATCTGCTGGCATTCGCGGCATACGTCTGGCACTTCGCCAGCCGCAAGCTGATCGCCGGACGCGTCGCCACGGGTCTGCTCCTGGTCGCCGTGCTCGTACACACGTTCACGCTCGGCATGTACACGATGGAGCTGGGCGTGCCGCCGATGGCCGGGCGCACGGGCGCCGTCTCGACCTTCGTCTGGATGCTCGCCGTGGCCTACCTCTCCATCGAGGTCTCCACCGACGAGCGGGGCATGGGCGTGTTCGTCACGCCGCTGCTGGTGGCCCTGCAGGGGCTGGTGGCGCACGGCGAGATGCCGACGGACGTGCCGCCGTTCTTCGGGGTGCCGTTCGTGGCGCTGCACGTGGGCTCGCTGCTGTTCGCGTACGCGAGCTTCGCGCTGGCGTGCGTGATCGGCATCACGTACGTGCTGCTGTTCCGTGAGCTGAAACGGAAGTCGCCCGGCGTGTTCTTCCAGCGGTTGCCGTCCCTGCAGGTGCTCGATCGGATGAACATGCGGGCCGTGGGGATTGGCTGGTTGCTGCTCACGATCGGGCTGGTGGGCGGCGCGCTCTGGCTCCGCTCGGCGAGCGCGAACTACGTCGACGATCCGCGTCTGCCGCACATGACGATCGCGGATCCGAAGATCCTGATGGCCGTCATCACCTGGCTCGTGTACGGCGGCCAACTGGCATCCCGCCGCTGGGCGGGGCTGACAGCCAGGCGAGCGGCCTGGCTGTCCACCGTGGGGTTTGCGATCGTGCTCCTGAATTTCCTGCCGGTCGCCTGGTTCTTTGCCCGCAGCCACAACTTCGCGTGATGCATCTCGTCCTCGTCGGCCTCAGTCACCACACCGCAGCGCTCGAAGTGCGCGAGCGGATCGGCATCAGCCGGTCCATGCTCCCCGCTGCGCTCGATCGCCTGGCGAGCGGCGGCTGCGCCGATGCCGTGCTCCTCTCGACCTGCAACCGCACCGAGGTGTACGCGACAGCGGCCGATCCGGTGGCCATGGGCGAGCGCATCGTGGCGTGCCTGGCCGATTACCGCGGAGTCGCCCGTGACGACATCGATGCCTCGCTGTACCTGCGCACGGACGCCGATGCGGCGCGCCACCTGTTCCGCGTCTCGGCCGGACTTGATTCGCTTGTCGTGGGCGAGCCCGAAATCCTCGGGCAGGTGAAAGACGCCTACAAGATCGCCTCCGACAGCCACGGCACCGGCACCGTCCTCACGCGCCTGTTCCACAGCGCGTTCGCCACCGGCAAGCGCGTGCGCACCGACACGGGCCTGGCCGAGGGCGCCGTGTCTCTCAGCTATGCGGCGCTGACGCTCGCACGCAAGATCTTCGGCGAGCTGAAGCAGCAGCAGTTGCTCGTGCTCGGCGCAGGCGAGATGGCGCGGCTCTGTGCCATTCACTTCCACGAGCATGTCGCCAGCACGACGGTGGCCACCCGCCGCCGCGATCGCGGCGACGCCCTCGCCGGCGAGATTGGCGCACAGGTCGTGGCGTGGGAGTCGCGCCTCGACGCGCTCGCCCATGCCGACGTGCTCGTCTCGGCGACGGGATCTCCCGATCTCGTCGTCACCGATGCCGACATGCGACGCGCACTCGCGACGCGCCGTGGCCGGCCGATGTTCGTCGTGGACCTGGCCGTGCCGCGCGACGTGGCGCCAGGCGTCGCGGCAATCGAGCAGGTCTTCCTCTACAACATCGACGACCTCCGCGGCATCGTGCAGGAGAACCTCGCACGCCGGCAGGACGCGGTTGCGCGCGCCGAGAAGCTCGTCAACGACGAGGTGACGGCCTGGTTCGGCTGGCTGCGCTCGCGGGCGGCCATTCCCACCGTCGTCGCCCTGCGCACGCGCTTCGAGCGGCTGCGTCAGGCGGAACTCGAGCGGCTCTCCCCGCGACTGGCGAACCTCGGTCCTGATGCGCGGGCCCGCGTGGACGAGATCACCAGGCTGATGGTCGAGAAGCTGCTGTTGACGCCCACCGAACAACTGAAGGCCATCGACGACCGCGACACGATGGAGCTGTACGCGGCGGCGCTGCGCCGGCTGTTCGCCCTCGAGGAGCAGGCGGGCACACTCGAGGCCGACGCGCCGGATGCGGGAGACGGCGGGAGGCGGCGATCGTGAGCGCCTGGCGTATCGGGACGCGCGGCAGCGCGCTCGCCTTGTGGCAGGCCCACACGGTGAAGGCTCGACTCGAGGCACTCGGGGTGCCGACGTGCGAGGTCGTCGTGATCAAGACCGACGGCGATCGCCTGCAGGACGCACCACTCTCCGACGTGGGGGGCAAGGGACTGTTCGTGAAGGAAATCGAGGACGCGCTGCTCGAGGGCGAGATCGACGTCGCCGTCCACAGCGCGAAGGACATGGCCGTCGCGCTGCCAGCGGGTCTGCACATCGCCGGGGTGCTGCCGCGCGAGGACCCGCGCGATGCCGTCGTGCTGCCGTCGACGCATGACTGGCGCGATGCGACCCTGGCCCAGCTGATCCAGGCCTTGGGAGCGACGCCGCGCCTCGGCACCAGCAGCGTGCGCCGCGTAGCCCAGTTGCACCGGCAGTTCCCCAGCGCGCAGTTCCTGCCGGTGCGCGGCAACGTCGACACGCGACTGAGAAAGCTCGACAGCGGGGAGTACGACGCCCTGATCCTTGCCGCGGCCGGGCTGAAGCGGCTGGACCGGGCCGGCCGGATCAGTGGCTGCCTTCCCGTCGACGTATGCATCCCGGCGCCGGGCCAGGGCGTGGTCGCCATCGAATGTCGCGAGGACGCCGACGACGTGACGCAGACACTCGTGGCGATCAGCGACGCGGCGGCCGACGTGGCCCTGCGTGCAGAGCGTGCGCTCGTGTTGGCGATCGGTGGCGGCTGCCAGTTGCCGATGGGCGCTCATTGCCGCGAGACCGCCGACGGCGGTCTCGAACTGATCGCGTGCGTGACCTCGATCGAGACCGAGCACGAGGTGCGCGCGATCGGCTTCGGCGACGCGGCCGATCCGGAGGCCCTCGGTGAACAGGTCGCCGAACGCCTCATCGCCGACGGGGCGGGCGCCATCCTCGACGCCGTGCGTGAGTACGACGGGCCGTTGCCCCTTCAGGACTGAGCCAGCGCCAGCGTCGGCCATGGCCCGACGCCTACGTACCTCCAGGAGCCGGACGTGGGGTCGCTCCAGGCGCGGTAGCCACCGGGTCGTACCCCGCGGATAGCCTTGACGTTTCCCACGCCCCATAGCAGTAAGATCCGCGCATGACTCCTGTGTCGATCGTGGGCGCCGGGCCTGGAGATCCGTCGCTGATCTCGGTGCGCGGGTGGCGATGCCTGGCACGCGCCGACGTTGTCGTGCACGACACGCTGATCGACCCGCGGCTGCTGCGCATGGCCAGCGGCGATGCCGAGCGCATCGATGTCGGGCCGGCGGCGCCGGCCGACAGCGAGCAGGAAGCGATCTGCCTCCTCGTGGCGGAGAAGGCCCGCGAGGGCCGCTACGTCGTGCGTCTCAAGTGGGGCGATCCGTTCCTGTACGACAGCGGAGGCAAGGAGGCGCTGTTCCTCCACGAACAGGGCATTCCGTTCGAGGTCGTGCCCGGCATCCCGGCGCTCGTCGGCATTCCGGCGTACGCAGGCATCCCCATCACGTATCCCGGGTCGGGCAACCTCCTGACGTTCATCCGCGGATACGAGGACGGCGACGACAACGTGCCGTCGCTCGACTGGCACCAGCTGGCCAAGGTCGACGGGACGCTCCTCTGCTACGCGGGTCCACGTCAGCTCGCGCGCGTCGCCTCGTCCCTGCTGGCGCACGGGCGACCGGCCGACGACTCCGCAGCGGTGATCTTCAACGGCACCACTCCGCAGCAACGGACCCAGACCGGTACCCTCGGGGACCTGGCTCATCAACTCGCGGCAAACGCACCGCCTGTGCCGGCCGTTCTCGTCGTCGGCCCGGCGACCGGCCTGCGCAACCACCTGCGCTGGTTCGACGAACGCCCGCTGTTCGGCACGCGCATCGTCGTCACGCGTTCGCGCGAACAGGCCGGCGAGTTCGTCGAGCGCTTGCACGATCTCGGCGCCGAAGTGATCGAGGCGCCGTCCATCCAGATCGAGGCGCTCGGCGACTACGACGAGGTGGACCGCGTCATCGCTGGCATCGGCGCCTACGACTGGCTGGTGTTCACGAGCGTGAACGGCGTCGATCATTTCATGCGGCGCGCGCTGTCGCGTGTGCGTGACATCCGCGACCTTCACGGACCGCGCCTCTGCGCCGTGGGTCCCGCCACGGCGGAACGGCTGCAGCGGCTGCACCTGCGCGTCGACGTGATGCCGGAAGAGGACCACGCTGAAGGCGTCATCGCGGCGCTCAAGGCCACGGGCAGCCTCGAAGGCGTCCGCATGCTCCTGCCCCGCGCCGACATCGCCCGCGACGTGCTGCCGGACGAACTCCGCAAGGCCGGCGCCGAGGTCGACGACATCACCACCTATCGCACCGTCCGCGCCCCCTGGGGCCAGGAAGGGCAACCCGACATCTACAAGAAGCTGCTGGAAGGCGACGTGGACATCGTCACCTTCACGAGCGCCTCGAGCGTGCGGCACTTCGTCACCAATCTCGGCGAGGACCAGGCGGCCGACCTGCTGCAGCACGTGGCCGTTGCGTCGATCGGACCTGTGACGGCCGAAGCCGCCCAGCAACTCGGCGTCGCAACGCAGGTCATGCCCCAGTCGCCCTACACGATCCCGTCGCTCGTCCAGGCAATCGTCGCGTATGTCGGGTCCAAGCGCCTGACTCCCGACACCTGACACCCGTTCCCCCTCATGGCTCTGGACCTGATCAACCGACCCCGCCGATTGCGGCGCACCCCTGCGCTGCGCGCGCTCGTTCGTGAAACCCGGCTGCATCCGTCGCAGTTCATCTACCCGCTGTTCGTCTGCCCGGGTGAAGGCGTCAACCGACCCATCGGCGCGATGCCCGGCGTGGCGCAGATGTCGGTGGACGAAATCGTGAAAGAGGTCGAGGCGGCTGCGGCCGACGGCGTCGGCGCCGTGCTGCTGTTCGGGCTGCCGGCGCACAAGGACGAGCGCGGCAGCGGCGCGTCCGATCCGCAGGGACCCGTGCAGCAGGCCGTGCGGGCGATCCGTGCGGCGCGGCCCGAGACCGTGATCGTCACCGACGTGTGTCTGTGCGAGTACACGTCCCACGGGCACTGCGGCATCGTGACCGACGGGAGCGTGGAGAACGATTCCACCGTGGAGTTGCTGGTGGAAGAGGCGCTGTCGCACGCCGAGGCGGGCGCCGACATCGTGGCGCCGTCCGACATGATGGATGGGCGCGTCGGCGCGATCCGCGAGGCACTCGATGCGTCGGGATACACGCAGACCACGATCATGAGCTACGCCGCCAAGTATGCGTCGGCCTTCTATGGGCCGTTTCGAGAGGCGGCTGATTCGACGCCGTCGTTCGGCGATCGGCGAAGCCACCAGATGGACCCGGCCAACGCGCGCGAAGCCCTGCGTCAGGTCGCGCTCGACATCGACCAGGGCGCCGACATCGTCATGGTGAAGCCCGCGCTTCCCTATCTCGACATCCTGTGGCGCGTGAAGGACACGTTCGGCGTCCCAACAGCCGCCTACCACGTGAGTGGCGAGTTCTCGATGGTGAAGGCTGCCGGCGCCAACGGGTGGATCGACGAGCCGCGAGCGATGATGGAGTCGCTGGTCTCGATCCGCCGGGCCGGCGCCGACGCGATCATCACGTACTACGCACGCGAGGCGGCGCGGGAGCTTTAGTGGGAAATGCGTAATGCGGGAATGCGGGAATGCGGGAATGTCGAGTACGGCGGGGGG
>JAEZCY010000166.1 GCA_023429845.1 Acidobacteriota bacterium | reverse complement strand
CGCTGCTGCTCACCAACACCACCTTCAGCCTGCAGGCCTACATCGGCGTCATCATGCTGGCCGGCATCGTCGTGTCCAACGCGATCCTGCTCGTGGACAACACCTCCACCTTGCGCAAGCGCGACGGCATGGAACTGTTCGCTGCGGCCACGACGGCGGGACGCACACGTCTGCGGCCGATCGTCATGACGACGTTGACGACGATGCTCGGCCTGTTGCCGATGGCGTTCGAAA
Organism: Acidobacteriota bacterium; assembly: GCA_023429845.1. Taxonomy (GTDB): domain Bacteria; phylum Acidobacteriota; class Vicinamibacteria; order Vicinamibacterales; family Vicinamibacteraceae; genus Luteitalea. Next base: position 2,978 of record JAEZCY010000166.1, on the reverse strand, counting down.
TCGGCGAGGGTGCGGAGCTGCAGGCTCCGCTCGCTCGCGTGGTGATCGGCGGCCTGCTCGCATCGACGTTGATCACCCTCGTGTTCGTGCCGACCCTCTACACGATCTTCGAGCAGGGCTTCAAGGGGCTGCGCCGCGCGCCCGAGCCGAAGCCTGCCGACGCCGAGGGGATGGCAACGCCGTAGGCCCCGCCCGACGGTCAGAGATGCCTACTGCCACAGCGCGTTGAACACCATCTTGAACGTGCCGTGCGTCTGGGCGCGGTTCTGCGGGCGGAACCCGATGAGCACGACCTTCCCCTTCCCCTGCACGACCGACACCGCCGCTGCCTTGCGGGCGATGATGGGCTCGCCGATGAGCCATCCGCTGCGAAGGATGTCGCGCTCGGCGTAGGTGGCCAGAATCGACACGTCCTGGCTGCGTTCGGTCGACGTCACTTCGTAGGCCTGGCTGCCGGGCATGAAGAGGACGAGCCCCTCATCCGGCATGCCGTATGCGAGCGGGTGGGTGTTGGCGTACCGCACACGGAGCGTCGAGCCCGGCGCCCAGAAATCGCGCGACGGCACACCCGCGACGACGTTGCGGACCGGCAGCGAGAGCGACTCCACCGGCAGATCGGCCGCCTGGCCGAATGTGAGCAGCGTGCCGCCGTTTTCGACGAATGCTCCCAATGCCTTCACCCCGTCCTCGCCGAACCCGCTGCGATACTCGGGGGGCGTCAGCCGCTGAGGGTCGTTGCGCGCACCGCTGTCGCCGCGTCCGCCGCGGCGGCCGGACTCCTCACCCGTCATCGCGGCCACCGAGTCGGCGGGCAGCACGATCACGTCGTACTTCGACTCGAGGCCTCCGGCCTTCAGTTCGGCGTCGCGTACGGACGTGAACGGAACGTCGAACTGCTCGAAGAACAACCGCGTCCAGCCCTCGTCCATGTTGCCACTGCGGTAGCGCTGGAACAGCGCGATGCGCGGCAGCGTCAACGTCGTGGCACTGACCTGCGGCGGGGCACCCGCAGCCGCGAAATCGACGCCCGTCCGGTCCGCGACCTCGCGCACGTCGCCCGACGCGACGAGCAAGTCCCCCGGCCGGACGGCGCCGTCAGCTGAGGGCGCGTCGGCTCGCCGCACCGAGATGCCCTTCGCCAGCAGCAACAGGGCCGCGCGGTGGCTGTCGTTGAGCCGGCCGTCCAGCACGTAGCCGTGCGGCGCCGGCGTGGCCACGCGACCCCGGTTCGCCAGGTGTGCCGTCAGCCGGGAGAGAGGAGCCGTGAAGGTGTCCGAGACAGGATCGCTCCGGACGCCCATGAACTCCCCGAAGGTGTCGGTGGACATATCGTACGGGCGGATCGGGTTCCCGTCACGGTCGCGCGTGTACGTGTTGTCCGGGTAGAACGTGCGACCCAGCATCCAGCGCACCAGCGCCTGCTTGGGCTGCGCCATGGAGACGACGAAGGAACCCTTCGCGTAGGCACGTCCCTCGGTGATGAACGCGGCGGTGGCCTCGTGTACCTCCACGCCCGAGTCCAGCAGCATGTTCACGAGCTTGCGCACGGTGAGCGGGTCGTGCTGCCCTGCGGCAAGGACGTAGGCCTTCACCGCACCGGTCCTGCCCCGCTCGACCTGCCGCGACGCCTTCAGGTACATGTTGCGCAGGAGCGTCTCGCGGTTGCGTGCGGCGAGGTCTACCGTGGCCCACGCCGCGATTTTCTGCTGCTCGACGATGTCGCGGACACGCCACCAGCCCCCCGGCCAGAGGCTCGGCATCGTCGTCTGGGGCGCGTACTCGGGAAGGGCGCGCGGCCCGCCCCGCAGCTGGTCGGGGTGGAGGAACATCGGGGTGGCGAGCCGCGCGCTCGCCGACTCCGGGAGCATGCCGGCGATGTTGTGGAACGGCGTGATCCAGTGGAACCCCATGTGGCCCCAGCCGGAGTAAATCGCGGCGCCGACCACCCCCGTCTTGCCAGCCGCCTCGAGGTGCGTGCCCATGTGCGCACCCCACCACGCCATCTCGCGCCAGACGAGCGGGTCGCCGTCTGGCCGGATCGGTTCTGCGTACGGCGGGATGTAGAGGCGCGCATTGGTGCTTCCCATCTGGTGATGGTCCACGTAGGCCTGCGGCACCCACTCGCGGTAGAGGATCCGCGCGAGGTGTCGCGACTCCGGCAGGTTCAGCGCGAACCCGTCACGGTTGTTGTCGTGACCGGCGTACTTCTGGTAGAGCCAGGGCAGCTGGCCGGCTTCGTACTCGGTGCCCACGTGCTTCATGTACCAGTCGGCGATCATCTGCGTGCCGTCCGGGTTGATCGACGGAACGACGATGCTGATGACCTGATCGCGCATGCGCACGGCTTCCTCGTCGTCGCGCGTGAGGGTGTCGTACACGAACTCCGCCGCCGTCTGCGATGCGGCGACCTCACTCGAATGCAGCGCGAACGTCTGCACGACGACCGCGCGGCCATCCTTCACGATGCGTTCGATGTCGGCGGGCGACGCCCCGCGCGGATCGGCGAGCGTGGCGTTCATCGTACGTATCTGTTCGAGTCGCGCCAGGTTGGCCGGCGAGGAGATGAACAGCGCGATGTAGGGGCGGCCTTCGCTGCTCGTGCCGAGTTCGACGAGTTGCATCCGGTCGCTGGCGCGCGCGAGGGTCCGGTAGTACTCGAGCAGTCGATCCCACCCTGCGAGCTTGCGGTCCTCGCCCATACGGTGCCCGAAGAACTGCTCGGGCGTCGGCACGGCCGCTGCGCGCGGGCTCTGCGCCGCCACGGGCGCCAGCGCCATGTGCTTCAGGGAGGGAACCGTCCCTGCGGCCAGGCCGGCGACCAGGACGGTGAACGAGAGCGACCGGAGCAAACGGAGGCGAGGCGAACTGAGCATGGCGGATTCTGCCACGCCTCGAGCGACGCCGCGGCAGACCGCCTGGGAGTTCCGCGCTGCCCGTCGGGCAAGGCCCGACGGCTACACGATTGGGCAGGCGGGGGC
>JAEZCY010000139.1 GCA_023429845.1 Acidobacteriota bacterium | reverse complement strand
GGGCGCCGCGCGCCTGGGGGGGCGCGCTGCCACCGGAAGTCGTCGAGGAGTACCGGCGACTCGGCGCGCTCGTGCATCACATGCAGGCCGAGCGCGGTACGCGCGTGGTGATGATCACCAGTGCTCTCGCCGGTGAAGGCAAGACGCTGTCGTCGGTGAACCTTGCCCTGACGCTGAGCGGCTCCTACGGGCGCGACGTCCTGCTCATCGACGCCGACCTCCGTCGTCCGTCGCTCGACCGGGTGTTCAATGCCGTGGCGGTCACCGGCCTCGGCGACATGCTGCGTGACGCCTCGATCACTCCCCCGCTCGTGCAGGTCACGCCACATCTCACCGTCCTGACGGCAGGGCGGCCCGACTCCGATCCGCTCCGGGGACTCACATCCGACCGCATGCGGCAGCTGCTCGAAGAAGCGAGGCAGGCGTTCGACTTCGTGATCATCGACACGCCGCCGGTTGGCCTGCTGACGGACGCCAACCTCCTGGCCGCGATGGTGGACACGGCATTCATCGTGGTGCGCGCGCAATCGACGCCGTTCGACCTGGTGAAGCGGGCGACTGACGCCATCGGCCGCCACCGAATCGGCGGAGTGATCCTGAACCGGGCCAGCGACGGCCACGGCGAAGCACATTCGTACGCGGACTATTACAGGGCGTACAGCTCGCCCAGGCAGAGCTGACTGGTCGATGGCCAATGTGCTCCAGCGCGTCACCTGGCGCAGCGCGGTTCTGATTTCGTTCGAGAGCGCCATGCTGGTCGGCGCCCTCTTTGCGGCGACCATTGCGCGTCTCGGTCATGTGCCGCTCGACACCGATGATGCGCCGTCCTTCTTCTGGAAGACGATCCTCGTCGCCGGCGTCTGCCAGATCTGTTTGTACTACGCGGAGTTGTATGATCTGCGCGTCGTCGCGGACCGGCGCGAGCTCTTCGTGCGGATCCTGCAGGCGCTCGGTGCGACGTCGCTGATTCTGGCGCTGCTCTACTACTGGTTCCCCGCGCTCGTCATCGGTCGCGGTGTCTTTCTCATCGCCGCATTCGCCGTTGTCACGCTGGTTGCCGGTTGGCGTTTCGCATTCGAGTGGACGGTCGGACGCGTAGGTCCAGCCGAACGGCTGCTCGTCGTCGGAGCCGGCGCGGCTGCCGTGGGACTCGCGGCCGAGCTCCGGTCGCGCTATCAGGAACTCGGCGTCGAGATCGTCGGATTCGTCGACTCGGACGGGCCGAGACAGGACTTCCCCGACGTGGTCGGGACCATCGACGACATTCCGGCGATCGTGCGCGAGCACCAGGTGGAGCGCGTGGTGGTCAGCCTGGCTGACGCCCGCGGCAAGCTGCCGATGGAGCGCCTGCTCGACATGAAGCTCGACGGCGTGGTGTTCGATCACCTTGCGTCGGTCTACGAGGAGTACACCGGCAAGATCGCCGTGGAGAACCTCCGTCCGAGCTGGCTGATCTTCTCGGAGGGCTTCCGCAAGTCACGGCTGCTGACCGCGACCAAGCGCGCCTTCGACCTGAGCATCTCGGCCGTCCTCCTGGTGCTCGCCGCGCCGGTGATGGCGCTCGTGGCCGTGGCCGTGCGCCTGACCTCACCCGGCGCCGCGCTCTATCACCAGCAGCGGGTCGGCCAGAACGGCCGCGTGTTCACGGTGCACAAGTTCCGCTCGATGCGGAGTGACGCCGAAGCCGGGACTGGCGCGGTGTGGGCCACGCGCAACGACTCACGCGTGACGCCGATGGGTGCGTTCATCCGCAAGACACGCCTGGACGAGCTGCCGCAGTTGTGGAATGTGCTCCGCGGCGAGATGAGCCTCGTCGGTCCCCGTCCCGAACGGCCGGAGTTCGTGGAGATGCTCACGCGCGAGATCCCGTTCTACCGGCAGCGGCACGCGGTCAAGCCGGGTCTGACCGGCTGGGCGCAGGTCTGCTATACGTACGGCGCCTCCGTGGAGGACGCGATGGAGAAGTTGCAGTACGATTTGTTCTACATCAAGAACCTGTCGATCGGGCTGGACCTCTTCATCCTGTTCAAGACAGTCCAGACCGTCGTGCTCAAACGAGGCCAATGATCTCGAATGACGCGGCGCTGCCCGCTGATGCGCTCGACGCAGCGGCGGCAGCCGACAATCGTGTGAACGTCGGTGTCGCGGCGTGGCTGCGACAGGCTCGACGCGTGCGCGCCGTGCATGGCGTGAGCGTCGCGGCCCAGGCCTGGGGCATCGCGTACTACTGGGCCCGGCTCGGGACGCGCCGTCGCGAGTATTACCTTTACCGACTGTACGACCCAGCCCGCCCACGTTCTGCCCGGCTCAGCGTCCTCAGCAATGCGCGGTGGGAGGGGTTGGTCGATCGAATCAACCCGCGCCCGTATCAGTACCTCGTCAACGACAAGACGGCGTTCGGCACGATGCTCGACCGCTTCGGCATCGCGACGCCCACCGTGTACGACGTGTTCGACGTACGTCGGCGCATGTTCCTGTCCGGTCAACCGGCAGCCGATGCCGGCGCGTTCGTGGCGCACCTGCGTCGCGTCGCCGGCAGCGGCATCGTCGTCAAGGACGAGGAGGGGCGACAGGGGCATCACGTCTACGTGGTGCGGGCGATCGACGATGACCGCGTCGAGTTACCCGACCGACACCTCACGCACGAGGAGTTCTACGTCGCCCTCTGCGCGTCGCGCGTACATCGGTTCCTGGTGCAGGAGCGGCTGAGACCCCATCCGCTGCTTCGACCGATGGCTGGGGAGACGCTGCCGACGGTCCGCGTCGTCAGCTACATCGATGAGACCGGTACTCCGAGGCTCCTGCGCGCGTCGTTGCGCATTCCCCGAGAGGATTCCGGCGTGGACAACTTTTCGGCCGGCAATCTGGCCGCGCCCGTGGACCTCGCCACGGGCATGCTCGGTCGCGGGCTCGAACGCGAAACGGGACGCTGGCATGCGATGCATCCGCTGACGACCGCTCCTATCGAGGGGTTCGTCCTGCCAGACTGGACGGCTGCCGTCACCCTGGTAACCAGGGCGGCGTTGGTGATGGAGCGATTGCCGACCGTCGGCTGGGACGTGGCAATCACGACGCGCGGCCCGGCGCTGATCGAAGGCAACTCCCGCTACCAGCTCAATGTGATTCAGATGCCCCACGGCAGCGGCATCTGGCAAGGAGACTTCCGCCGCTGGTGCCTGACTCGCGCCAAGGGAGCAGAGGGTCGGCGCGCGTAATGGCCACGCGACTGAGCAGTTACGCCCAGCGTCTTCCCGACCCGATCGCGCGCGGCTTGAAAGCCGCCCGCAATCTCGTGGTGGACCCGCCACCTCGTAACGCGACGCTGCGAATCGTGGCCCTGGGCGCCGCCGGCGAGCGAATCGACATTCGCTACGCAGCGCGCGGGCGGAGCTACGTCCATCGCGTGACGCTGGCGCCGGGTCTGGCGCTTGACCACCTGCCGGCCTCGCTGCGCGAGGACCTCGTGCTGGCGCTCGCGCTGGCGACGGCGCCGCACCTCTTCGTATTGACGGACTTTGCCCGCATACAGGCCGACGTTGGTGCCCTGACGGCCGCGCAGCGCCGGTTCTGGAGTTGGTACCTTCGGGGAGGGCTGGGCGAGTTCCGCTACCAACAGGGGCTCGATCCCTCTCGCCGCATCGACGTCGTCGCCGCAGACCGTCCCGATCGCCACGCGATCGACCTGCCCGCCACGCGCGAAGCCGCGCTGGTGCTCAACGGTGGCGGCAAGGACACGATCGTCGCGGCCGAACTGGTCAGCGCCATCGGCATGCCGTACGAGTGGATGAGCACCAACCCCGTGCGCGCCATGCGGGACGTGCTGGCGGCGTCGCCTGTTGCGATGGGACACGAGGTTCGCTTCCAGCGAGACCCGGCCGCCAAGCGCGACGGACGATACGACCGTCGGCACGTGCCGCACGCCGCCGTGTACATGATGCTTGGCGTGATGACGGCGCTCGCGCGTGGCCTGCGCTACGTCATCGTCGGCAATGAACGTTCCGCGGACTTCGGCAACGTGCATGTCAACGGCATCGAGGTGAACCACCAGTTCTCCAAGTCCCATGACTTCGAAGTGCAGTTCCAGGCAAACGTCTGCGACGCGCTGGGCCTGCCGATCCATGCATTCAGCATCCTGCGGCCGTTCTACGAGATTCGCCTGGCGCAGATGGTGAGTCGCCGGCCGGAGTACTTCGACGCGTTCGTCAGCTGTAACCGGCAGGGCGCCGACAGCGAGTGGTGCGGTGAGTGCTCCAAGTGCGCGTTCATCGCCCTCGCTCTCGGTCCCTTCGTTGAACTCAGCGATCTTCAGCGCATCTTCGGCTGCGACATCGTGCAGCGCCCGACGATCCGTCGGCATTGGCTGGCGCTCGTGCAGGAGGGCGTCAAGCCCTGGGAATGTGTGGGCACGAAGGACGAGTCCCGTCTCGCGCTCGCGCTCTTCCTCCGCCGGCACCGCACAGTGCGCTTCGACGAGACGCCGACGCGCGCTGACCTGGAAGCCGAGGTCCGCGGGTTCGATGTGGATGGCGCACGCGCGACCTTGCTCGAGGGCTTTCACGGTCCCCACGGAGTGCCGCCGCACCTGGAACCCGCCCTGCGTGCGGCCGCGGATCGATTCCTCGAGACGCCGCCACGAGCGACGGCGCCATGAACCCCTGGGCCCTCCTCGCGCTCGCCTCTCTCTCGGCACTCGCCTACGTATTCGTCGGCTACCCGCAACTGCTCCGCCTGCTGATCTGGCTGCGGGGTCCAAAGCACGTCGCCAAGGCCGACATCACCCCGCCGGTGTCGCTCGTGATCTCGGCGTTCAACGAAGCCGACGTCATCGCGGCGAAGCTCCAGAACGCACTGGCGCTCGACTACCCGCGCGGCCGGCTGCAGATCATCGTCGTCTCCGACGCCTCCGACGATGGCACGGACGAGACGGTGCGCGGCTTCGCGGACCTCGGAGTGGAGCTGCATCGGCAGGAGCAGCGCCGCGGCAAGACCGCCGGGCTCAATGCCGTCGTGCCGCACGTCCGCGGCGAGGTCGTGGTGTTCTCGGACGCCAACGCCATGTACGCGCGAGACGCGATTCGCAAGCTGGTACGCAACTTCGCCGATCCCGCAGTCGGCTGCGTCACCGGGGAGGCGCGCTACGAGCACGTCGGCGGCGCGGCGGCCGAAGCCGGCGAGGGCGTGTACTGGTCGTACGAGCTGGAGTTGAAGCAGCTCGAGACGGCCGTCGGATCCAGCGTCGGTGGCGACGGCGCGATCTACGCCATTCGGCGCGCTCTCTGGCAGACACTTCCGGAGGACGGGATCAACGACTTCCTCAACCCGCTGCAGATCGTCGCGGCGGGCTGGCGCGGCGTGTACGAGCCCGAGGCGGTGGCGCTCGAGGCCCCGGCCGGCGAGACGACGAAGGAATACCGCCGGCGCGTGCGCATCGTCAGCCGGAGCTGGCGGGCGGTGTTCCAGGCCGCTGACGTCCTCAAGCCCTGGCGCGTCGGCTTCTTCGCGGTGTCGGTGTTGTCGCACAAGGTCCTCCGCTGGTGGTCCGGCCTGTTCGTCGCCGGCCTGACGGTCGGCATGGCGGGGCTGCTGCTGCCGGTGGTCACGCTGCTCTCCCCAGGAGCGCTCGTCGTCGCCGCGGGGCTGGTGCTGGCGGGCCTGCTCGTCCCGTCGGTCCGGCAGGCAGCCCGAGTGGGCGCCTACTTCTTCGTCCTGACGACGGCGTCGCTCGTCGGTATCGTTCGTGGCACGACCGGACGCGTGTCTGGCGTCTGGAGTCCGCCTCGCCAGCACGGGCAGAGCGGGCGACGGCAACTCGTCGAAACCTGGTCCGCGGTGGCGCTGGCGATGTCCGCCCTCGCGCTGTCGTTCCTCGGGTACGAGTTGCAGTTGCATCCCGATGCGGCGCAACTGGTGTTCTGGCTGTCGCTCGGGCTCCTGTTCTACGTGTTCATCGGCTACCCGCTGCTGCTGTCGATGGTGCGTCTGGTCTATCGCAGGCGGGTGACGCAGCGCGAGGACACCCTGCCCACGGTCTGCGTGCTGATCGCGGCCAACGACGAAGCAGAGGTCATCGGCGCCAAGGTGCGTAACACGCTCGATCTCGACTATCCACCGGATCGTCTGCGCCTCGTTGTCGCATCCGATGGCTCGGTCGATGAGACGAATGCGATCGTGGCGTCAATCGGCGACCCGCGGATCACGCTCCACGCATTTCCGGTCCGTCGCGGGAAGATTGCCGCACTGGCCGACGCCGTGGCCGACGTGCGGGATGACGTGCTGGTGCTGTCGGACGCCAACGCGTTCCTGCACGCAGACGCGGTACGCGCCCTCGTACGCAACTTCGCCGATCCCGAGGTGGGTGCGGTGAGTGGCGACGTCGTTCTCACCGGTGAACGCGCCGCGCTCGCGACGGCGGAGGATCTGTATTACCGGTACGAGCGCTGGCTGCAGCAGGCAGAGTCGGAACTCGGGTCGATGGTCGGCGT
>JAEZCY010000114.1 GCA_023429845.1 Acidobacteriota bacterium | reverse complement strand
GGATCCGCAGCGCGGCGCTCGGCGTCTCGCCGGGTGGCCCCACGACCGGCCTCGTGCGCTGCGTGGGCGTGCGCCGAGCGGCAGCCATTGCGCTGGACGAAGGTGAGCTGCTCGCGCTCCGTCTGCCGACCCCGGCGATGCGGCTGCTGGCGCTCGCGCTGACGTGGTACGAGGACGCGCACGACTCGGTCGGGGTCTGGCTGGTCACGACGCTGCTGACGTTGACGCGGGTGCGGGCCGGGGTGACGCGCGACGCCGTCGATCTCGGGGCGCTGCACGCCGCGCACGATCTGCTCCAAGCGCATCAGGCGGCCTCGGGCCTGGGAGATGCCGTGCTGCCGTGGCCTGCGCTCGAAGGGGCGCGGATTCCGTTGAGCGCGCCTCCGGCCGTCGCCGAGTGGATCCCCTGGCTGCATCGGATCGTCGCGTTGCAGCAGTGGAAGATCGGCGGCGTGCGGCCGGAGGTGTTGTTCGGTGATCCGTCGGCGTTGCCCGTGGAACTGCGTGACTGGCCGAGCGGTGGGGACGCGGGCCTGACGAGGATTACGCAGACGGGCGCGGTCGCGCCGCCGATGCCGCCCCGCTCGACGACCCCTGTTGTGGCGGACGCGGACGCGAGCGAGCCACCCCCGGCAGACCGCGCAGCGGGCCTCCCCGCCGCATCCACGAGCCTCCCCGTCATCGTCGACACGCCACCACCGCGCCCGCCCGCCCGCCGGTGGGTCGGCGCGGCATTCGGTGTGGCTGTGGTGCTCGTCGCTGCCGGGGCGACGGCGGCTGGGGCGCCGCTGTGGGTCGCGGCGCTGCTGAGCATGGGCCTGCTGGGTGCGATCGCCTGGGCATGGAAGACACGCGCCGCGGCGCCGGCCCCTGTCGAGACGTGGACGGTGCAGGTGACTGCCGCACGCTCCTCGCCGGGAAGCACGCGGCTCGGCGCACTCGATGTCGCCGTGTCACTCGCCGATGGTTCGGGAGCGCCAGTGACGCAGTTCCCGTTGCGGGTGCGCCGCACCGACGCCTATGCGGGCCTCGACGCACTCCGTCAGCCGCCGGCCGGCACGGCTCTGTCCTCGCCGTTGCCGTCGTCGCCGCCCCTGGAGCGGGCGTGGCTCGACGTCGCGCTGGCGACCGCATGGCCCTGTTGGGAGGCGCTCGTCTGGTCCGGCATTGTCGAGCACGATCGCCTTCGGCCTGCCGTCGTGCGGCGCGTGCGCGCCGTCCGCGCCCCCGCGGCCACCGCGTGGTCGCCGGGCCGCGCCTGGGTGGTGGCGACGGTGGCGCCCTCGCCGGCCGACCAGCGGCAGGCGCTGTATGCATGGGAGCCGGCAGCTCGCGGCGGTCACGTGCAACTGCAGGCGATTGCCGCCGAACAGGTCCGGCAGGGGTCGTCCCACCCCGAGATCGCGCTGGTCCACGTTGTGGCGCGCACCGTGGACACACCGAACGGCCTCTTCTTCGAGATGGACCGAGGCGAGCGATCGGACGTCCAGGGCACGCTGGAATCGTTGAGCGGGAACCGCGGCACGCTACTCGACGCCTCGCTTCTCGTTCACGCGTTCCCCGGGGTCGCTGCGGTCCTCATCCAGTCGCCGCGACGACCTGCGCTCGACGTGTCGCCGGCCACGCGCGAAACCTGCGCCCAGCTGCGCATCATCGGCGCCGCGCTCGCCGAGCACGGTGTGCCGCTCGTCGTCGTGCTGCCGCCGCTCGATGGAGAGCTCGGCGCCGAACTGGTGCGCCTGTTCGGGCGTCGTCTCGCCGCTGCACGTACGGGCAGGCTCATCGACCCGCACGAGTTCACCACGCGTGCCAGGCAGGTGGTGTTCACACTGGCGCAGCGGCTGCTGCCGCGCGACTCGGCAAGCGAGCTCGCGCTGCAGGTCACGGTCTACGTCGCCCGGACGCCCTGAACGACGACGCGTGCCTGCACCAGAGGAGACGCTATGGCGAAGAAGGCGTTGTGCGTGGGCATCAACGACTATCCGTACGACGGGTCCGACCTGAACGGCTGCGTGAACGACGCCAGGGCGTGGGCGCGCGTGCTGAAGGAGATCTACGGCTTCGACGACATCGCGATGCTGCTCGATGCGGAGGCGACGAAAGCTCGCATGATGGCTGGCCTGAAGACGCTCCTCGCCCGCGCCCGCGCCGGCGACGTGCTCGTGTTCACCAACTCCTCGCACGGGTCGTACAAGGTGGACACCGACGGCGACGAGAGCCGGTACGACGAATGCCTCTGCCCGTACGACGTCGCCGACAACGACATCGTGGACGACGAGCTGCGGGAGCTGTTCGAGAATCTCCCGCCCGACGTCCACCTGGCCGTGATCCTCGACAACTGTCATTCGGGCACGGCCACACGGGCGTCGGTGGCGGCGAGCGGCGCCGGCTTCCGCACCCCCGACGACAGGCGCGTACGGTTCCTCAACCCCGCCCTGCGTGGCGGCAAGGTCCTGGAGAACCCCTGGCGAGCCGACGCCAACCGGCCAACGAAGCACCCCGAGTCCGCGATGAAGGAGGTGTTGCTGAGCGGCTGCAGCGACAAGGAGTACTCGTACGACGCAAACATCGAGGGCACGTACCACGGGGCGATGACGTTCTACGCGATCAAGGCCATCCGCGAGTCGCCTGACCTCCTCACGTACAATCGCCTCCACAAGCGCATCATCAGTCTCATCGAGGACTACCCGCAGAATCCGCAGCTCGAGGGGAGCAACGCGAACAAGCGGCGGCGGATCTTCGCGTGAGGCCGCGGCGGGGGGGCTGCCGCCCCCGCGGACGGGGAGGCACGTGGACACGCTCGACGGCCGGCAGAAGAAGGCGCTGCATGCGGCGCTGCTCAGTGCGTTTCCGCGACAGGCCGCATTGGAGCGGCTCGTGGAGTTTCAGCTCGACACGCGCTTGTCCGTGATCGCCGGCGAGGGGCCACTCACGGACGTCGCGTACCGGCTGATCGAGTGGGCCGAGGCGCAGGGTCGCCTCGACACGCTCGTCGCCGGCGCACGCGAGGCGAACCCGGGCAACCCGCACCTCGCGGAGCTCGAGCAACTGCTGCGCGAGCCACGGCGCGAACGCCCCTCGATCACGCGACCGCTGAAGCGAGCCGTGACCGGCGGACGACCCGGATGCGTCGTCGTGATTACGCTCGTGGTCGTAGTCGCGTTGGCGATTCCGCTGGTGTGGCAGCACGCGCCCCGTTTCGACGGAGCGGCGGCACGGCCTCCGGAGGCGTCGGGTGCGGCGGGCAGTCCGAATGCCATCGCCCACGCGCGGCGTGTGGAGGTCGAAGTGCAGTTCAACTGGCGGTCGCGAGGAGAGGCAGACGCGTGCCGGTCGGACGAGCAGTGGCGTCGAGAACTGTACGCTGGCGAATCGGTCGGCGCCTGGCCGTCCGACACGGTGGCCTCCCGGGACGTTCAGCTCGTGTCGCTGCTCGACGACATCCAGATCGACGCGGCGCAGGTGTTCATCCCGAGCGGCGGCGCGCCGGACGTCGTGGCCACGGGTCGGCCGCGCTCGCTCGTGCGCAAGTGGCGCTTCCCGGAGGCCGTAAGCACACCGGTCCGGATCGCGGCGTGCCTCCAGGCCCGCGGCCGGGCTCCGCAGCCGGCCCTGCGCGTCAGCACATGGACCTTGCAGCCCGATCGACAGACCACACAAGGAAGGTGAGAGATGCGCAGCTTCCCGCGTCACGCACCCATCGCACGATGTCCGGCGCGCGCCCTGTGTCGCTCGTCGCTCATCGCGCTTGCCTGCGCACTCGCGATCACTGCCTGCGGTCGCCTGGGCCCGCCCGTTGGTGAGAACGGATCCAGCGCCGAGACGCCTGAGCCGACGGCCGTCCTCTATGGACGCGTCGCAGCCTCCGATCACACGGCTGGGGTCCCGCCGGAGTGGAACGTGCGTGTGAGCGCGGAGTATGAGGACGGACTCGAAATCTCGCCGCGCGACCGTGACAGCACCGGGGATCTCTTCGCGTTCAAGGTGGTGCCGGGAAGACGCGTGCGGCTGTACTTCGAGGCGGTGCCGTACCAGGCGTCGACCACCGACTACATGGACGTGAGCACGGATCGCAGCTATGCCTATCGCATGCCCGACGTCGTGATGGACCGCATCCGTTGGTCGATGGCGCTGTTTGCCAAGGGCAATGGCGAAGCGTTCGCACGCAATCTCGACGCCGAGGCCGCCGTCGCCGAGCGGACGGGGTCGGACGACATCTTCCGCGCCAACCTGGAGTACTACCGCAAGGCATCGGCGAAGTTCCCCGATTGCCGGCGCAAGCTCGAGGAGTTCGAGCGCTCGCCGCGAGGTATCGCCATCACCCGGCGCGCAGAGGCGCGCGGGCTCCCTGTGGCCATCCTGAAGTCGCTCGTGATGACGCCGGCCGAACTCGCGAAGGAGGAGCCGGACACCGTGCGCGCGCTGGCCACCAACCAGCGCCTGCCCGGCAGCCTGCGCTCCGAAGCACGCCGTACACTCGACGGCACCCTGCCGGCAATCGTCAGCCCGCAGCGTCCAGTGGTGGCGGAGCGGCGTATCCCTCGATGATCAGGGCCTTGCCGACAGAGTTCGCGACACGCACCTCCAGCGCCTGCTGGTAGTCGTCGGAGAAATACCAGGCCCGTGCGGCCTCGACCGACGGGAACTCGATCACGACGAGGCGCTCGGGGTTCCAGTCGCCCTCGAGCGGCGTGACGGCGCCGCCTCGGGCCAGGAACCTGCCGCCATGCCGCGCAACGCTTGCCGTGGCAAGGTCACGATAGGCGGCGTAGGGCCCGGGGTTGGTCACACGGACTTCGACGAGGACGTAGGCAGGCATTCTGGTAACTCGGTTCGGTGCGGAGTCAGGAGGTTCGTTCGAGGGATTCCTGTTGCCAGATCTCTCGGGCGCGCTTGAGCGCCGCCTGGACGCTGGGCGTGATGTTGGCCATGCCGATGTGCTCGACGAAGCGCGCCTGCTGCAGCATGTGTGCCGGCTGGTCGCGCGCCCCGCAGAGTACGAGATGGCGTCCGGACTGGTGCAGCCGGTCGGCAAGCGATTCCAGCGCGTAGAGCCCGGTGGCGTCTATGGCCGTCATGTTCCGGGTCCGCACGATGACGATGGATCGCAGCGCATCGAGATCGCGCGTTGCGAGTGCGAGCTTGTCGGTGGTGCCAAAAAGGAACGGGCCGTGGATGCGCAGGATGCTCACGTAGGCCGGCACGTCCTGCAGCTGCAGGCTGTGCTGCTCGCCCTCCTCTATGTACGACGGCGTCACGATGGTCACCGAGCTCGTCTCCGACACGCGGTAGACGTAGAGCAGCGCGGCGAGCACCATCCCGAGCTGGACGGCCACCGTCAGGTCGGCCAACACCGTCAGCGCGAAGGTGACGAGCCATACGACCCGGTCCTGCATGCCGAGCCTGACCACGCCGGGAATCTCGAACCATTCGCCCATGTTCCAGGCGACGACGAACAGCACGGCCGCGAGTGTGGCCATCGGGATGTGCTGTGCGAGCGGCGCCAGCACCAGCACCACGGTGAGCAGCGTCACCGCGTGCACGATGCCCGAGATCGGCGAGATTGCACCCGCCCGGATGTTCGTTGCGGTACGGGCGATGGCGCCGGTCACGGGGATGCCGCCGACCAGCGGCACCGCGATGTTGGCCACGCCCTGCGCCAGCAGTTCGGCGTGCGGGTTGTGGACCTCCCCCGTCATGCGGTCGGCGACCGATGCCGAGAGCAGGCTCTCGACGGCACACAGCAGTGCCACGGTGAGTGCCGCGGGGAACAGCGGGAGAATCAGGTCGGCGCGGAACTCGGGCAGCGCGAAAGTGGGAAGGCCCGACGGGATGCCGCCGAAGCGCGACCCCACGGTTTCGACCACGCCGGGCATCAGCATGCTGGCGATCGTCCCGAAGACCAGCGCGGCGATCGCCCCCGGCACCTTCCGCACGAGCCTGGGCACGATGAGGATCACGGCCAGCGAACCGGCCGTGAATGCCACGGCCGGCCAGTGGGTGGTCGGCAGTGCGTGCCAGTAGGCCTCCATGCGCTCGAGGAACTCGCCGGGCACGGTCGCCATCGTCAGGCCGAGCGCGTCGGTGATCTGCGTGGACGCGATCAGCACCGCGATGCCGTTGGTGAACCCGATCAGGATGGGACGCGGGATGAAGCGGACGGCAGTGCCGAGCCCGGTGATGGCCAGCACGACGAGCAGCGCCCCGGCCATCATCGTCACCATCAACAGGCCGGACGTGCCGTGCGCCGCGATGATGCCGGCCACGATCACGACGAAGGCGCCGGTCGGCCCGCCGATCTGGACGCTGGAGCCGCCAAGGAGCGACACCAGGAAGCCGCCCACGATGGCGGTGTACAGGCCGGCCTCCGGCGTGGTGCCGGAGGCGATGCCGAAGGCCATCGCCAGAGGCAGGGCCACGAGGCCGACGGTGACGCCGGCGACGAGATCCGAGATGAGTTGCGGGCGGCCGTAGGCGGGCGTCTCGAAGAGGCGAGGCCGCCAGCGGGCGATGTCCAATGATGTCTTCTGCGTAGGCGAGCGCTCCACCACAAGCGTATCAGGCCGCGACGCTGTTGCGTCTGACGGAACGCGGGCCGATCGGTGCCCGCGTGGCCCGACCCGCGTCCACGGTAGACTCAAAGCCGCATGACAGAAGCGACGCACCCCCTCGTCGGCGTCATCATGGGCAGCAAGTCCGACTGGGAGACCATGCGGCACGCGGCCGCCATCCTCGAGCAGTTCGCCATCAGGTTCGAAGCGCGCGTGGTGTCGGCCCACCGTACGCCGGAGTTGATGCGCGAGTACGCGCAGTCAGCCGTCGCGCGCGGCCTCGAGGTGATCATCGCGGGCGCGGGCGGCGCCGCCCATCTGCCTGGCATGGTCGCCTCGCAGACGCTCGTACCGGTGATTGGCGTGCCCGTCCAGAGCAAGGCGCTCAACGGTCTCGACTCCCTGCTGTCGATCGTGCAGATGCCCGGTGGGGTGCCCGTCGCCACGATGGCGATCGGGACGGCGGGCGCCAGGAATGCCGGTCTGTTCGCCGTAGGCATGCTCGCGGTTCGCCACCCGGAGCTGCGCGATCAGCTGCGCGCGTTCCGCGAAGAGCAGGCGCAGACGGTGCTCGACCAGCCGCTCGACTGATGCCCACCATCCTCCCAGGCGCCACGATCGGCGTGCTCGGCAGCGGCCAGCTCGGTCGCATGTTCGCCATTGCTGCCCGTCGTCTCGGCTACCGCGTACACACGTTCTCGCCGGATCAGGACTCGCCCACGGGTCAGGTGGCCGACAACGAGATCGCCGCTCGGTACGACGACCTCGACGCCATCGCGGCGTTCGGGCGGGAGGTCGCCGCCATCACCTTCGAGTTCGAGAACGTGCCGTCGGAGACCATCGC
Source organism: Acidobacteriota bacterium (assembly GCA_023429845.1). Lineage (GTDB taxonomy): Bacteria > Acidobacteriota > Vicinamibacteria > Vicinamibacterales > Vicinamibacteraceae > Luteitalea. Next base: position 56,711 of record JAEZCY010000114.1, on the reverse strand, counting down.
CGCACTGGGGCAGGACGTCGTGGTCCGCCCGTCGGGACGGGTGCTGCACACGACGCAGCATCGCGTGCGCGAGAAGCGGTTTCTCGAAGGCGCCGGCATTCCCGTCGCGACGTTTGCCGTCGTCCAGACCGACGATGACCTGGCGGCAGGCATCGAGCGTGTCGGCGCACCTGCCATCCTGAAGACCGCAAGCTTCGGGTACGACGGCAAGGGCCAGGTGCGCATCGACCGCGCGTCGGATGCCGCCGCGGCATGGCAGGCCATCGAGCGGCGTTCCGCCGTACTCGAACGGGTGGTCGAGTTCGAGTTGGAGATATCCGTGGTGGTCGCTCGTTCGCATGACGGCGCGGTGCTGGACTACGGCGCGATCGAGAACGCGCACCGCAACCACATCCTCGACGTGTCGGTGTGGCCGGCACGCGTCCCCGAGGCCACCGCGGCGAAAGCGGTGCGGCTTGCGCGCGCCACCTGCGAGGCCCTCGATGTGGTCGGCGTGCTGTGCGTCGAGATGTTCGTCACGGCAGGCGGCGACGTCGTCGTGAACGAACTTGCGCCACGCCCCCACAATTCCGGCCACCTGACGATTGACGCGCACGTGACGTGCCAGTTCGAGCAGCAGTTGCGTGCCGTGTGCGGCCTGCCGCTCGGGTCCACCCGTGCCCATGCACCTGCGGCCGCCATGGCCAACCTGCTCGGCGACGAGTGGGCGGACGGCGAGCCCGACTGGGCCGGCGCGCTTGCGATGCCCGGCGTGAAGCTGCACCTCTACGGTAAGACCGAAGCACGGAAGGGCCGCAAGATGGGACACCTCACGGCCGTGGCCGACACGCCCGATGCCGCGGAGGCTCTCGTGCGCCGGGCCCGCACCGCTCTCGCGTCGCGTCGCTGAGACGGGCTGCAGCCCGTTGCGGCGGCTGCCGATTCCCTGTGGGATGTCCGATCGGATGGCGCCAACCGCGATGTGCCCCGGCTGCGGCTTCGCCATGGACACGGTCGGCCTGCCTGGGCGTTACGGCCGGGTGTTGCAGGTGGACGTGTGTGATGGCTGCGGCGGGCTCTGGTTCGATCACCTCGAGAGCCAGCAGCTCACGCCCGGCGCCACGCTCAGGCTGCTCGAACGCCTGACGCTGCGCCCCTCGCGCGCGCTGCAGTCACGGTCGCCCTGCCCGCGGTGCCGGCAGGCGCTGCTGGAGGTGAACGACCAGCAGCGGGCCACGCGCTTCACCTATCGCCGCTGCCCCTGGGGCCACGGACGATTCATCACGTCGTATCACTTCCTGCGCGAGAAGCACCTGGTCCGCGAACTCACGACCACGGAGGTGACGCAGCTGCGCGAGTCGATACGCCAGGTCAACTGCGTGAACTGCGGCGCGCCCGTGTCCCTCGGCGACACCGAGACGTGCGGCCATTGCGGAACGCCGGTGTCGATGATCGATCCGGAGCAACTGCGGCGCGAACTTGCCGTCCTCGCGAAGGCCAACGACGACGGGCGACAGGTGGACCCCACGCTGCCCGTGAGGCTCGCGCGCGAGCGCGCCGCCGCCGAGCGATCGTGGGCCCGACTCACCGGCGATCGCACCTGGCTCGAGGATCTGCTGCAGGCAGACGGCACCGCGAGCGACATCGTGCGGATCGCGCGACGGGTGATGGCGCAGAAATTGTAGATGCAGCCGGAGAACGGAACGTCCCGTCCAGGGCGCGCGTGGGACGCGAGCCTACAGAAGACGCAGATCGGGGATGTCGCGGAAGTCCTTCACGTTGAGCGTCCAGATCGCGGCTTCGGCCACCAAAGCGCAGGCGGCGACCGAGAGGTCAATCTCGCGGCCCCGTGGACGCCCGACCTTGCCGTAGAGGCGCGCGGCGACAACCGCTTCGGCGGGCCCGAACGACACCGCCGCCTCGCTGGGGAAGAGCTCCTCCTGCACCGCGAGTTCCTCCGAGGTGCGCGGGCCGCGTCGCCACTCGTACAGCGCGATCGACGACAGCATGAGCCGATGCCCGGCGGCCGTGTGCGCGATGAGCGTGTCGAGCGACCGGCGCGGACCCGTCAGCGCATCCACGAGTGCCGACGTGTCCACGTGGACGATCATGCGGTCGGGTGGCGACGGCCAGCCGCCCGGCGGGCCCGGCGAAGTTCGCTCAACTCCTCATCCACTTCGCCAACGGGCCGGGTGGGCGCCTCGTGTCGGAGACGTGCGAGCACTCCCAGCGCACGGCGCCGCTCCTCGTCACTGAGGCGACCGGCGCGCTCGGCATACTCGGCAACGGCCTCGCGAACGATCTGGCTCTGCGGTTTGCCGAGCCGCTCGGCGGTTCGCCTGATGCGGGCCACCGTGGCATCGTCGAGCGAGTAGGTCACTCGTACCATAACAATGTAATACTACAATAAACGCTGCTGCGGCGTCGCTGAGCTCGGGCCTCGGCACCGTGCGGCGGATCGGGCGGACGCGGCACTGCGTCAGGGCACGATGACCGTGTCCACGTCCCGCACGCCGTAGGTCGGCGGCAGTGTGCGGTAGTCGCGGCCCGTTCGGGCATTCCAGTCCCACACCACGCGTCCGGCTCGCAGCGTCATTTCACATGTCAGTCGCTGGCTACCGGAGAGCGAGCCGCGAGCGCCGTCGGCGTACCCGAACGTGCCGTCGAGCAGGCGCAGGACGGCCACGTCCGCTTCGGCGCCGACCGACAGGTGTCCGAGTTCAGGCCTGCCGATCACGGCGGCGGGCTTGTCCGTAGACGCGCGGATGACCTCGCGCAGCGGCATCCCGGTCACCAGGAACTTCGACATGGTGGTGAGCATGTCCATCATGCCGGCGTTCATGCTGCCCGTGTGGAGGTCGGTCGAGATCGTGTCCGGGTGGAATCCCTGCTGCACCGCCGGGACCATCGTGCGGAACACGAAGCTGCCGCCGCCGTGGCCCACGTCGAAGATCACGCCGCGGGCTCGTGCCTGCTTCACGTAGTCGAGCACGCGTCCGTCGGTGCCGATGTATGGCACCGGGCCGCGGAACATGTGGGTGCTGATGTCGCCCGGGCGGAGTCGCGAGGCGACCAGCTCGTGGTACGGGCGCTCGGCGCGAAAGAAGCCGAAGTCCACCATCACGGGCACATTTGCAGCCCGCCCCGCCTCCACGGCGCGGTCCACGGATACCCACTCGGGCCCCTGATAGTGCGCCGACTTGATGCCGACCACGACATCGCGGTGCTTGCCCGCCATGGCCGCGGTCGCCTTGGCATCCATGTCGTGCACGTTCTGCTCGGGCACGTCGGTCAACATGCCGAAGCCGACGATGTTGAGCATCGCGAGCACGCGGGTGCTGGCCCGGTCGATCACGGTGCGGCGGAAGTCCTCGAAGTTGCGCCACCCCGAGCTCCCCGCATCCACCATCGTCGTCACACCGGTGCGAAAGCTGAAACCGTCCGGCAGCACGCTGTTGTCGCCCGCCCACGCGCCGGCGACGCCCGTCGTGGCAAACACGTGGACGTGGATGTCGATCAGCCCCGGCGTCACGTACAGACCGGCGACGTCCACGACCTGGCGCGCCCGTGACGGGTCGATCGCGGGCTGGACTGCGGCGATCCTGCGGTCGGCGATCGCCACGTCCATCACGCCGTCGATGCCGTTGCGCGGATCGACGACGTGTCCGCCCTTGAGGAGCAGGTCGTATGCGGGCTGTGCCTGAACGCTGGGCGCGAACGCCAGCAGCACGAGCAGTGCGGGCCAGAGTCGAACGAAGCGGGTGTCCACGGGACGCTTTCTACCACGGTTCCACGAGGCCATTGCCACCGCGGCGATCGTGGCGTCGTTCTGTACGCTGTAGGCCGTGGTCAGACCCATTCCCGTCAGCGTCGTCTTGCACCAGATCCGCAGCCTGTACAACGTCGGGGCCTTCTTCCGCACGGCCGATGGCGCCGGTGTCCGCGAGGTCATCCTCTCAGGCATCACGGCGCGGCCGCCGCGCAAGGAGATCGCCAAGACGGCGCTGGGCGCCGAGACCACAGTGCCGTGGACTGGCGTGGACGATCTGCCGCGCTGGCTCGATGCGTTCGCTGCTGGCGGAGGTCAAGTGGCAGCCATCGAAACGTCGTCCACGGCGGTCGAACTCCATGACTGGCAGCCGGTGTGGCCCGTCGCCGTCCTGTTCGGTCACGAGGTCGAGGGGCTGCCGGCCGATCTGCTCGGCCGGTGCGACGTGCACGTGCGCATCCCGATGCTCGGCGAGAAGACATCGCTCAACGTGGCGACCGCGGGCGGCATCGTCATGTACGAGCTGCTGCGCAAGTGGCGGCGGGCGACCGGCGACGCGTCCTGAGATTGCGCCCGCGCCGGTTCGCGTCGGCGCCCAGCGCGTACCTGCCTCGCTATCGTCCGCCGGGGCTCTCCAGCAGGCGCGCGAGCTCCTCGGGATGCGCAGCCCGCTCACGCGCGATGTCCACGTCGATCGTGCCAGCCCGCACCAGAGACGCGAGCGACTCCTCGAACGTCAGCGACCCGAACCGGCGCGTGAGCGAGATCTCCTGGTGGAGGTGGTGCAGCTGGTTCTTGCGCACGTGCTGGCGCGCGCCGTACTGCACCATCAGCATTTCCACGGCGGGGACCAGCCCGCCGCTACGGCGTGGCAGGAGCGTCTGGATCAGCACGGCACTCAGCGCGAGGGAGATCTCCTGGCGGATCGTGGCCTGCCGCTCGACGGGGAACGAATCCGCCATCCGCGCGACGGTGGACGTGACATCGGTTGTGTGCAGCGTGGACACCACCAGGTGGCCTGTCTCCGCGGCCGTCAGCGCGAGGCGCATCGACTCGGGGTCGCGCATCTCGCCCACCACGAGGACGTCCGGCATCTGTCGCAGCGCCGCCCGCAACGCGGTCGGGTAGTCCGGCGCGTCGACGCCGATCTCGACCTGTTCCACGAGCGACGTGCGGTGGGTGTGCTCGTACTCGATCGGATCCTCGATGGTGATGATGTGCCGCGCCTCGCGCCTGTTGATCTCGTCGACGAGGGCGGCAAGCGTCGTGCTCTTCCCGGACCCGGTGCCTCCTCCGACGAGTACGAGCCCACGCGTGAGGTGCGCCAGCTGCTCGACCTGCGGCGGCAGAGACAGCGTGGAGAGGCGCGGCACGCTGCGCGGCAAGGCGCGGATCGTCGCCGCTGCGCGGCCACGCTCGTGGTGCAGGTTCACGCGAAATCTGCCGATGCCGGCCATCCCGAACGACGCGTCCGCGATGCGGTCACGTGCGTAGGTCTCGCGTGCGTGCGGCGGGAGCGCCGGGAGCACGGCGCGCTCGATGTCGGCACCGTCCAGCACGCCCTCGGCAATCGGGACCACGCGCTTCTCCACGCGCGCCGATGGCGCTGCCTGCGCGACGAGCAACAGATCCGAGCCGCCCCGTCGCACCACTTCGCGGAGCCAGACCTCCAGCCGCGACGTGTCCATGCCGACAAGCTCGCCCCCGACCAGTTCGGCGCCGACGAACTCCGCCCCGAGGAACTCGGGCGGCACCAGCCCGGGGCGGTCGGCCGCGACCGGGTGAGGCTCGCTCTCCCGAGGCGATTGCTCCACGTCCTCGGCGGAGCCATGGAGAGCCGTCAGCTCGTCGATGAGGCGATCGATGTCGGATTCGGCCATGTGGCGCTCGGATTCCGGAAGCCAACAGCGTACACGAGGCGCCAGCCGCCCGACGGGACGCCTGGCGCGAGCATGGCGTCACGCGATACTTGACGCGTGATGCATGTGCGCGGGGCGTCGTTGCTCGTCGTGGTGTGGCTGCTCGGCGCCATGGCTCCAGCAGCCTCGATCAGCGTCAGCCCTCCAGGGCTGTCCGGCGCACCCGACGTCGTAGCGCCAGGCATCGAGCTGTACCGGATGGACGGCACGGCGCCAGGCGACGTGCCCTCGCCGCAATCGATTCGGCTGCTGCGGCTCGAGCCGAGCCGCGTCCGCCTGGAGTCGTCTCTTGCAACGGGCGAGATTCCAGGGCGCGCTACCGTGCAGGCGATCGCCCGCCGCAGCGGAGCGCTTGCGGCTGTCAATGCCGGGTTCTTCTCGCCGGCTGGAGACCCGACCGGCGTGCTGCGGATCGACGGGCGCCTCGTCAGCGACACTCAGCGTGCCCGCGGCGCGGTCGCGCTGCTCGACAGCCCGGACGGCGTGCAGGCGCTCTTCGACCATGTGCGGGCTCGCGTACGCCTCCGCTTCAGGGCTCGCGACAAGTGGCAGACGGTGCCGGTAGACGCAATCGACGGCGTCCGCGGCGCCCGACGTCTGGTGCTCTTCTCGCCGGCGTCGGGGCCGACGACCGACACGACTGGCGGCCTCGAGTGGGCGTTGACCGGGTCGCCGCTGCGCGTGACTCGGGTGTCGGAGACAGGCAACAGCGGGATTCCAGCCGGCGGGTACGTGCTCTCGTATGGCGGCACGTCCGTTCCGCCGGTGCTCGCCGCCCTGCGCGACGCCTCGTCGATTGAGGTGCGCGAAACGCTCGACGTCCGTTCGGGCAGCCGCCTGCGCGACTGGATCCGCGCCCCCACGCTCGTCGGAGGTGCGGGGCTCCTGCTTCGTGACGGGCAGGCGCTCTCGGAGTGGCAGGTGGAGAGGCTGTCGAAGGGCTTCGACACCACGCGGCACCCGAGGACGGTGATCGCGCGGGACCGCCGCGGCGCCATCTGGCTGATCGTCATCGACGGACGGCAACCTGGCCGCGCCCTTGGCATGACGTTCGCCGAAATGCAGGCGCTGTTGACGCAACTCGACGTCGTTGACGCACTCAACCTCGACGGCGGCGGCTCCACGACCATGGTGGTGCGCGGGGAGCTGGTGAATCGCCCGTCCGATGTCGTCGGGCCGCGGGCGGTCAGCGACGCCCTGGTCGTCCATGCCCGTTGAGCGTGGCGGTACATCGACGGCATCGGCGCCGCAACGGCGTCCGTGCCGGCGCGAGTCCACCGGGGCCCGTATACTCCCGACACGCGACATGTGGCGCGTCGCGTTCGCCGAACCGCACCCTGCCATTGCCAACGACGCACATGTCCAACATCGGAACACGGTCACTCGCGGCGCTCGCCTGCGCCGCCATCCTGCTCGTGCTCGGGTCCCCCGCGCACACCCAGTACCGCACGCAGCCGATCGCCGAGCGCCCAACCCACGCGGCGTTGGGGCTGGTGCTGCGGCAGCTCGGGTCTGCCGGCACACTGATGATGACCACGGCGCATCCCGACGATGAGAACAATGCGCTGCTCGCCAAGTACCGGTACGAGCGCGGCATGCGGACGGCGCTGGTCTCGGCCACTCGCGGCAACGGCGGGCAGAACGAGATCGGTCCCGAGATCTTCGAGTCGCTCGCCGTGCTGCGCACCGAGGAGCTGCTCGCCGCCCACCGGATCGATGGCGCCGAGCAGTTCTTCGCGCGCGCCGTGGATTTCGGCTACTCGTTCAGCATCGACGAGACCTTCGCCCGCTGGCACAAGGACGAGATCGTCGAGGACTACGTCTACTGGATACGGAAGCTGCGTCCCGACGTGATCATCGGCTTCATCTGGGATCACACACAGGGCGGCGGCCAGCACCATCAGGCCTCGTCGGTGATCACGGCGGAGGCGTTCAGGCTCGCTGCCGACCCGTCGAAGTTCCCCGAGCAGGTCGTCGCGGGCCTGCGTCCGTGGCAGGCGTCGAAGTTCTATTACACCGGCAGCTTCTTCGGGCCGCCCGACGCCGTGCCCGACGACCAGATCTGCCGCGTGGACGGCAACACGTTCGATGCCCTGATCGGGCGCACCTACAACGAACTCGGCAGCGAGGCGCGCAGCATGCACATGTGCCAGGGCATGCCGCAGCTCTACTCGCTCCCGGGGCCGCAGCCGCGCACGTACGTCCTGCACGACTCGGTGCTCACCATGCCGCGCGCCGACCAGAACAAGGACCTGTTTGCCGGCATCGACACGAGCCTGCGTGGCCTCTCGAGGTACGCGCGAGGCGGTTCGCCGGCGCTCGGCCTGGCGCTGGACGCGCTCGACGGGCAGGTGCGCAGCGCACAGGGCGCGTTCGAGACGAAGGGCATCGACGGCGCCCGTGCCGCCTTGCCGCAGGTCCTCACCACCATCCGCGCGCTGCGTACGCAGCTCGTGAACATGCACCCGGACGAAGCGGCTCGGGCGGAGGTGGACTTCCGCCTGGAACAGAAGGAGCGGCAGGCCGAGGAGGCGCTACGGATCGCGGCAGGTCTGCGCGTGGACGTGCTCGCCGACGACGGTCTGCTCGTGGCCGGGCAACCGGCGAAGGTCGCCCTGCGGGTGTACGCGGGCGCCAGTGACGCCGTCACGGTCGAGCATGTGGCGTTCGAAGGCTTCGACGGCAACTCCACGTGCGACGCCGGTACGCTCGCCATGGGTCGGCCGTACAGTTGCGAAGCGACCCTCCGCGTGCCGGCGAACGCCAAGCTCACGTCGGCGTACTGGACGCGCGTTGCCGATCGCGACTATTACGACTTCGGTCCGCAGGCCCCGTTCGGCCTGCCGTTCGAGCCCACGCCGTTCGTGGCGCGCGTGACGTACACGATCGGCGGACAGGAGCAGGTGGTCGCTCACCCCGTGCAGTTCCGCCACAACGGGAACGTGTTCAGCGGCGAGAAGCGGCAGGAACTGCTCGTGGTGCCGGCACTCGCCGTGCGCCTCGGTGCAGACGTCGTCGCCTTCCCCGGAGGCGGGCAGGCGCGAGACATCAGCGTCACGGTGACCAATCACGACAGGGGAGCGGGCAAGGCCGACGTGAAGCTGCAACTGCCGTCCGGCTGGACGTCGCAACCTGCGCAGCACACGGTGACGTTCGCACGCGAGGACGAGGCCAGGCAGGTGCAGTTCTCCATCACCCCGGCGGCAGGAGTTCGCGCCGGCCGGTATGACGTGCGGGCGGTGGCGACGCGCGACGGCGCAATCTTCGACAAGGGCTACGAGGCCATCGAGTATCCGCACATCCAGCGCCGCCACCTCGTTTCCGACGCGGCCGGCAGCTTGAAGGTGCTGGACCTGCAGCCGGTGACCGGCGTGACCGTGGGGTACATCATGGGCGTGGGCGACCAGGTGCCACCTGCGCTGGAACAGCTCGGCGCGACCGTGGAACTCCTGTCGCCGACGCAGCTCGCCTCGGCGGATCTGTCGAAGTACGACGTCGTGATGACCGGTGTGCGAGCCTACGAACGCCGCGACGACCTCCGCGCGTACAACCAGCGTCTGCTCGACTACGCATCCGCGGGCGGTGTCGTCATCGTGCAGTACAACAAGTTCGAATTCAACGACGCGCAGTACGGCCCGTATCCCGGCACCGTCGGCCGCCCCACGCGCGTGGCAGGGCCGTTCGGCCGCTACTCCGCCGATCGCATCACGGACGAGACCGCGCCGGTGACGATGCTCGTGCCGGACCACCCGGTATTCACCACGCCCAACAGGATTACTGATGCGGCGTGGAAGGATTGGGTGCAGGAGCGTGGCCTGTATTTCTTCGGCAGTGACAACTCGGACGATCGATACGTCGACCTGCTGGAGATGTCGGACCCGTTCCCGAACAACCCGGGGCCGAAGCGCGGCGCGCTCGTCGAGGCGAAGGTCGGCAAGGGGCGCTGGATCTATGTCGGACTGAACCTGTGGCGGCAGCTGCCCGCCGGCACCGACGGCGCATACGCGCTCATGGCGAATCTGCTGTCGTTGCGGTGACGCCGCGCGATCCGGCCGCGGCCTGGCCGGCGCGCACGTCGACGCGCGACAGCACCAGGGCGCCGATGATGAAGAAGGCGATCACCGAGAGAATCGCGCCCCGGCTCGAGCCGGTCAGCGCAATCGCGATCGCGAACGTGGCGGGGCCGAGGATGCCGGCGGTGCGCTCGGTGACGGCGAAGAAGCCGAAGAACTCCGACGACCGCTCGCGCGGAATCATGCTGGCGAAGAGCGACCGGGAAAGCGCCTGGCTTCCTCCCTGGACGGTGCCGACGAGGACGGCGAGCGCATAGAAGTGCACCGCGGTCTGCATGAAGTAGCCGAGCACGCTGATGCCGGCGTAAACGGCAAGTGCGATGAAGATGGCGCGCTTGGCGCCGATGCGGCTCGCGAGCCAGCCGAACACGAAGGTGAACGGCACACCGACGAACTGCACGAGCAGCAGCGCGCCGATCAGGTGTCCCTGCGCGATGCCGAGTTGCGCGCCGTACAGGGACGCCATCCTGATGATCGTGCCGATGCCGTCGTTGTAGATCAGGAACGCCAGCAGCATCAGGAACGCCTGGCGGTAGCGACGCAGGTGCGTGAACGTCTCGCGCAGGTCGCCGAGTGCGCGACTCACCGCGACACCGATGGGTGGCTGGCCGACGCCAGCGATCGCGGGTTCTGGCACCCGGCGCAGCAGGGGCAGGGAGAACACGAACCACCACACGCCGACGCTGACGAATGCCAGGCGCGTCGCCACGCCGGCGTCCGGCAGCCCGAAGAGCTGCGGCTGCAGGATCCAGGCGAGGTTCAGCAGGAGCAACAGCCCGCCACCGAGGTAGCCGACGGCAAAGCCCGAGGACGAAACGCGATCGAGTTCGTGTGGTGCGGCGATGTGCGGCAGCAGCGAGTCGTAGAACGCAATCGATCCGCTGACCGCGATGTTGGCCACCATGAAGAGTGCGATCGCGAGCGCCCAGTCGCCCGCGCCGACCGCCCCCATCGCCACGGTCGAGACGACGCCGATGACCATGAAGGCGGCAAGGAAGCGCTTCTTCCACGGCCGGTGGTTGGCAATGGCGCCCAGCACCGGCGCCACCAGCGCACTCACGGCCAATGCCACTGTGGTCCCGATGCTGAAGCGGAACGCGGCCGTCGCGCCGTCCAGCCCTTCCGCGGCGACGTTGTTGAAGTACACGGGAAAGACCGCCGCGACGATCGTCGTCAGGAATGCGGAGTTCGCCCAGTCGTAGAGCGCCCAGGCACGCAGTTCCGGGCGGCCGAGACCGATCCTGGTGAGGAGCGAACGAGCGCCGGCGCTCATCGCTCGGGATCCTGGCGCGGCGTCTCGGCTGCAGGCGTCTCCGTGTTTGGCGTTTCGGGCACTTCGCTGTCGGTCGTCGCGGCGTCGAGTTGCGTGACGTCGCTCGGGCTGATGCCCGTCAGCACCGTGTGACGGGTATGCCACGCAGTCCGCGGCGTCTGCAGCCACCCGGGCAGACGGCTGTCGGGCGCGTGATCCGGCAAGCGCGTGCTGCTCACCCAGACTTCGCTCGCCGCGAGGCGGTCTGCCTGGCTGACCGGGACGGTCGCCCGCCATGTGAGTCCCTCGCGCGGCAGGGTGGTGAACCACGCTTGCCAGTTGGCGCCGCGCGTACGGCCCGCGAGGGTCGTGCGCGTCGGCACGATCGCCTCCGGCAGTACGAACGCGACCGCGTGCCAGTCCGCATCGGCAGGCGTCACCGTCACTTCGATGTCGGCGTCGCCGGGTCGGCGGACGATGCTGGCGGTGACCGTGAACGGAGCCGGCGTTGCGGGCGGCGTCACGGCGCCGCGAAACACGTGCGCCTTCGTCGGCGCGGAGATCCGCGACGACAGCGTCCCGTCGCGCACGGGCTGCCACTGGACGTTGGCAGGCGCGCCGCTCCCGATGTCCACGCCGGGCTCGTTGCTCGAGATCTCCCAGTGCGCGGTGCCGCGCACGCGGTCGTCGATGAACGTCGCCGCACGCTGCAACGGCCGTTCCTCGGTGTACGCACTGGCCGTCAGCGCGAGAGCGGCCGTGACGACGATCCCGGCCATGATGATGGCGGCCGCGAGTCCGTGTCGCATCCGCCAGCGCAGGCGCCCGACGAGGACCGCGAGGACGGGCGGCCAGATCACGACGCCAGCGACGAAGAACAACGCCGGATAGAGCCACGCGGGTGTGACGATCGGGAAGCGACCGAGGGTGGTGACCGCGAACTGGAGCAGCGTCGAGAGGTCGGGGATCCAGATCACCCAGACGACGACCAGCACCGCCGCGCTCGCCACGCGTGCGGCTGGTGCCTTCCAGAATCCCAACGGGAGCAGCAGCGCCGCTACCGCGAGCGGCACCGACACGAGATACGAGGCTGCGGGTGCGTACACGAGCGCCGCCGCGGTGAGCAGCAGCCATGGTGGCAGGGCGGCGAACCACACGCCGAACGGAGTCCCCTCGGGTTGCAGTGGCGGAGGTACGCGTGCCGCGAAGCGCCGCACGCCCCAGCTGACCGCGACGACCATCATGGTCATGAAGGCAAAGAGCGCCAGCGGCGACGCGAACCACGGGTGCAGCTGCGCGCGGGCGCTGCGGATCACCAGCACCGAGGCAAGGAGTGCGCCGAGCACGGCGCCCGAGGCGATGGTTGCCCACGCAAGCGTCATGACGAGGCGCATCCAGCCGCCGTCGCGCAGCATCCGCGCGGCAATCATCAGCCATACGGCGAGCGCGAGCACTGCGGCGAGCGCGCCGAGCACCACGCCCGTGCGAAGCGACACGAGGAATGCCGTGCGGTCGAGCACGGAGAAGTACATGGCCGATGCGGGTGCCGCTTCCAGCGTCGGCCGGTCCTCGACGGCGTCCACGACGTCGAGCACGGTCTCGCCGGCGCGGGCCAGCAGACCGGACGTCACGCGGTCGGCGCGGTCTCTGTCCGTGTGGTACGCGTACCCGTCACCGACGGCGGCGAGGTTGATCCCGGAGACGCCGGGCAGCTCTTTGAGCAGGGTGAAGTCGGTGTCGTTGGGCAGCGCGTCGTAGATGGCCTGCATGTACGAACCGCCGCGAGGGTGCGCGGAGTACGTCCATGCGCGCAGAACCGGGCTCGTGCCCGGCCCCGCCTCGAACAGCACGAGCGGTCCCGCCGCACCGATCGCCTCGAGGTTGACGAACGCCTTGAGTCGCGACCGGACTTCCGGGTCGTCGACCAGCGCACGCGCGCCCATGAGCCCGAGCTCCTCGGCATCGGTGAGCAGCACCATGAGGGTGTAGCGCGGCGACGTCCGCGCAGCCAGCACGCGCGCCGCTTCCAGCACAACAGCCGTTCCGAAGGCATCGTCGCCGGCGCCCGGTCCGAACGGGACCGAATCGTAGTGCGCGACGAGTCCGATCGCCTCGGCCTGCTGCCCGGCCCTGACCGCCACGATGTTGGCGACGCGCGCGTTGTGGCCGGCCTCGGGCCATGCCGCGTCTGCTTCCTGCACGCGCACGTCGAAGCCATACAGCTGCAGCGTCTCGATCAGGTACGCGCGGGCCTTCTCGTTCTCGGCGGTGCCGGCGGGACGAGAGCCGATCGCGCCGGACAGGCGCTCCACGTGGGCCCGGGCGTTGCCGACGTTGAACCGGCCCTCTCGCGCACATCCCGTGCCCATGGCGGCAAGGGCGAGCAGGGCGAGCACCGGACCCCGCCACCTGAGTTGAACCATGCGGCAGAGGGTAGCAGGGAAAAGCGGGAGGTCGGAACGTCGATCGCTGGCTATGTACCTGGCAACCGGAGCGCCAGGCGACCGGTGTAGATGGCCATCCCCACGACGGCGTCCACGCCCATCGCGTCGAGCGCGTCGATCTCGTCCTGGGTCGTGATGCCTCCGGCCGCGACGACGCGGCGGGTCGTCGCGTCGCGCACCGCACGCACGGCGTCGATGGGGATGCCCTGCATCAGCCCTTCAGTGTCCACGTTCGTGTAGAGGAACTCGTCGCAGTACGGCTCGAGCGCCTGGGCCGCCTCGACGGCGGTGACCGACGTGGCTTCCTGCCACCCCCGAATGGTGACGACGCCCTGCGAACTGTCCACGGCTGCGATCACGCGCTCGCGTCCCACGGCATCGGCAAGCCGTGCGGCGAATGCCAGATCGATCCGTCCGTCGCGAAACAGGGCGGAGCTCACGATGACGTGCGTCGCGCCAAGCGACAGCACGTGCTGCGCCCGTTCGATGTCGCGGATGCCGCCTCCGACGCGACAGGCCTTCTCCGCGCAGATCTTCCGCATCAGCGGCTCGTTGGCGCCGCGTTCCATCGCGGCGTCGAGGTCGATGAGCTGCACCTTCGGGAACGGACGGAACCTGTCCACCCATGACTGCCAGTCGTCGGTGGCCAGCGCGAGGCGCTTGCCCTGGACCAGCTGCACCACCTGGCCGTCTCGGAGGTCTATCGCGGGAATCAGCATGAATAGGGTAACGGGAACCGGAAATCGCGAATCGGGAGCCGGGTAGCGGGTAGCGGGTAGCGGACGCGCTACTTCAATCGCACCGGTATCCCTTGCTCGTGCAAGTGTGCCTTCAGCTCGCTCACGGCGTGCTCGCTGAAGTGGAACACCGACGCAGCCAGCGCCGCGTCGGCACAGCCGTCGGTGAAGACCTCGTGGAAATGCGCGAACGTGCCCGCGCCTCCCGAGGCAATGACCGGGATGCTGACCGCCTGCGACACGGCTGCCGTCATCGGCAGGTCGAAGCCGCTGCGGGTGCCATCCCTGTCGATCGACGTCAGCAGGATCTCGCCAGCGCCGCGATCGGCCGCCTCGCGCGCCCACTCCACGGCATCGCGCCCGGTCGGGGTGGATCCGCTGCGAACGTACACGCCGAGGCGATCGCCTTCGAGCTTGGCGTCGATCGCCACGATCACCGCCTGCGAGCCGTAGCGCCGCGCCAGAGCCGTGATGAGGGCCGGATCGGCCACCGCCGCGCTGTTGATGCTGACCTTGTCGGCTCCGGCGTCGACGGCCGCCGCGGCGTCGTCTTCCGATGCGATGCCGCCGCCGACCGTCAGCGGGATGAAGAGCTCCCGGGCCACAGCGGCCACGGTTCTGGCCATGGCCCGCCGCTTCTCGAGGGTCGCCGTGACGTCGAGGATCACCAGTTCGTCGATGCCCTCGACGTTGTAGCGACGAGCCAGTTCCGCCGGGTCGCCCGCGTTGCGCAATCCCTCGAAGTTCACGCCCTTCACCACGCGCCCGTCACGGACGTCGAGGCAGGCGATTATGCGTTTGGAAAGCATCAGCGCACCCCCGGCCCATCCGCCTGCCGCTGTCGCCCGTGCCTGTCGGCAGCCTGGCGCGTGGCCACCTCCAGGAAGTTCCGCAGCAGGCGCAGGCCCGTCTCGCCGCTCTTCTCGGGATGAAACTGCGCGCCGAACACGATCCCGTCCTCGACCACACTGGCAAACGACGCGCCGTGGTCGGTGAGAGCCACTGTGGCCTCGCTGTCGGGGGCGACGTATGAATGCGTGAAGTACGCCTGCGCCTCGTCCGGAACGCCCGCGAGCAGCCGTGAAGGCCGCCCGGTCCTCTTCAGCGCATTCCACCCCACGTGCGGCACCTTCAGCCGGGAGGGACGCGTCGCCGACGCGTCCACCTGAGTCGCCGCGTCCACCCCGGCGGCGGCCGCAGCGTCCGCCTTCGGGTTCGTCGCTGGCGCCAACCTGACGCACTGCCCGGGCAGCACTCCGAGGCCTGGCACGTCGGGGGCCTCCGCGCTGCCTTCGAAGAGCCACTGCTGCCCGAGGCAGATCCCCAGGAGCGGAACGCCAGCGTGGAGGCGTGCGCGGATGGCCTCGTGCCAGCGGGCGTCGAGTGCGGCGGTCGCTTCGAAGTGGCCAACGCCGGGAACGATGATCGCGTCCGCGCCGATGAGATCGTCAGGGGCCTCCGGCGTCAGGATCTCTGCGCCGAGCGTCGTCAGCGCCTTGCGCACCGAGGTCAGGTTGCCGGCCTTGTAGTCGATGAGTGCGACGATCACAGCAGCCCCTTCGTGCTGGGCAGCATGCGCGCCAGCTGCTTGTCCTTCGCACAGGCCACCCGCATCGCTCGTGCGAATGCCTTGAACACCGCCTCGATACGGTGGTGGCTCGAGCGGCCGTACATCACCTTCACGTGGACGTTCGCCCGTGCCCCCTGAGCGAAGCCCTCGAAGAAGTCGTGCAGCAGTTCGACCTGCAGGTCGCCCACCATGCGCACCTTCACGCCGAGATCCACGACCGCGTGCGGGCGGCCGCCGAGGTCCACCGCCGCGATCGCCAGCGTCTCGTCCATCGGCATGAGGAAATAGCCGGCTCTGTTGATACCCAGCTTGTTGCCGAGGGCCTGCGTGAACGCCTCGCCCAGGGCGATGCCTGCGTCCTCGACCGTGTGATGCTGGTCCACGTCGAGGTCGCCCACGGCGGCGAGCTTCAGGTCGAACGCGCCATGGCGGGTGAAGAGCTCGAGCATGTGATCGAGGAAGCGGATGCCGGTGCTCACCTCGTACCGGCCCTTGCCCTCGATGCGCAGCGCGATGTCGATCTGGGTCTCGCGCGTATGCCGCTTGATCAGGCCCTTTCGCACAGGATCTCCTCCATGGCGTCGATGTACGCCTGGGTGTGGGCCACGAGGCCGGTGGTCACGCGCACGCAGCCCTCGCAACCAGGCTGACGGTCGCGGTCGCGGATGTAGATGTTGCGCGCCTGCAACTGTTCGAGCAGCCGTTCGCGGTGCCTGCCGGCGCGGATCAGCACGAAGTTGGCGTCGCTCCTCACGTAGGCCAGCGACAGGCGGTCGCATGCGGCGTACAGTCGCCGCTTCGACTCCGCCACTTCGGCCCGGTAGGCGTCGAGGTGCGACCGATCTCCGAGTGCGGCCTCGAGCGCGGCTACCACGAACACGTTCAGGCTGTACGGCGGGAGCACGCGCCGGAGCCGCGCCGCCACATCGTCGCGCGCCACCAGCGCCCCGACGCGCATGCCGGCCAGACCGTAGGCCTTGGCGAACGTGCGGCCGACCACGACGTTCGGGTGTGCGTCGATGCTCGGGATGAAGCTCCTGCCGCCGAACTCGACGTATGCCTCGTCGAGCAGCAGGAGCGCACCAGCGGGAAGCAACGACGCGAGCCAGACGATCTCGTCACGCGTCAACGAGATGCCGCTCGGATTGCCCGGGCTCGCAATGAAGAGGATGCGGGTGCGAGGGCTGACCGCGGCAGCGATCGCGCCGCGGTCGAGTCCCAGCTCGGGTCCGGGCAACACGCGAACAACCGTGCCGCCGACGGCGTCAACGGCGTCGGCGTACATCCCGAATGCCGGCTCCAGGATGACGGCTTCGACCTGGTTGCCGGCCTCGGACTGCGGGCTGCCCGTCGGCGTCCCTGGTTCCCGGTCCAGCTGAGGCGCGCGGATCTGCGCGAGCGCGACCGCAAAGATGCCTTCGTCGAGTCCGTTGGTCAGCACGACACGCGTCGTCGGCACGGCCAGGTGCTCGGCGACGGCCTGCGTCACCCTGCCGTAGTCGGGATACTTCGCGATCGACTCACGCGACAGCGCGCCGATGGCGGCGGTGACGGCCGGCGAGCAACCGCCGGTGTGTTCGTTCAGGTGCAGGCGCAGCGCGTCCTCGGGCGCGTCGGCACGGTCGTACTCGTATGCGTCGGTGGCGCCGCTCGTCATCGCGCGCGCTTCCGTGGCAGGGGCACGCCGAGCCGGGCCCGAATCGATGCCGCGTGCCGCTGCAGCCCTTCGGCATCGGCGAGGGTCGCGGCGGTCGGACCCACGAGGGCGATTCCGCGCTTCGAGAGCTGCTGCACGCTCGACACGCGCACGAAGTCCCATGCGTGCAGGCCACCGCGGAACCGCGCCGCACCGCTGGTCGGCAGTACGTGGTTGGACCCGATGGCGTAATCGCCGGCCGCCTGCGCCGTCCACTCGCCGATGAAGATGGAACCGGCAACCGGAATCATCGCGGCCACGTCGGGCGTATCGACGACGAGGTGTTCCGGTGCGATGCGGTTGGCGAGGGCAGCGGCTTCCTCGAGCGAACGGGTCACCACGATCGCGCCGTTGCGGCGCAGGGCCTCGCGCGCCGGCGACTCGCTGCCGGCGCCGGGTTCGCGCCTGGCAGGAAGCGTCTGCGCCGCGCGCTCGCCATCTTCTGGCGTCGAGGCTTCGAGTTGCGCCTCGACGGCTCGAGCGACCTGCTTTGCCAGGCGCCGCGAGGGCGTCAGGAGGATGGCGCGCGCGTCCACGTCGTGCTCGGCCTGCGCCAGCAGGTCGGCAGCGATCCACTCCGGATTGCCGTCCTTGGCCACCACGACGATCTCGCTCGGCCCTGCGAAGAAGTCGATGGCGCAGTCGCGCGAGATCATCGCCTTGGCGAGTGCCACGTAGGCGTTGCCGGGTCCGACGATCTTGTCCACGCGCGGCACGGTGGCCGTGCCGTACGCCAGTGCCGCGATGGCGTGAGCACCGCCCAGCTGGAATACGCGGTCGACGCCCGCTTCCACGGCCGCGGCGAGCACCGCTGCATCCGGACGCGGGCACGCCACCACCACCTCCGGCACGCCGGCGGCGCGCGCCGTCACCGCAGCCATGAGCAGCGACGACGGCAGCGGGTAGCGGCCGCCCGGCACGTAGCAACCCACCCGCTCGAGCGGCACCACGCGCTGCGACACCTTGACGCCCGGCGCGACAACGCGCGTCCACGAAGGCGGCACTTGCGCCCTGGCGACGATGCGGATGTGTCGTGCGGCCTTGCGGATGGCACTCCGCACGGCGCGGGGGCACTCCGCGGCGCCGGCATGGATCTCGGCCGGCGACAGCTCGATCGGGCCTTCGAGGTTGTCGAATCGGCGGGCGAACTCGCCGAGCGCCTTGTCGCCGCGCCGTCGCACGCTCTCGACGATCTCGCGCACCGCCGGCTCGATGCGGCCGTGGTCGTCGGGCGTCCGGTCGAGCAGCCGCCTCAGCGCCACCCCGTCCGAGGCTTCGAGTATCGGTAAGATCATGCTCACATCACGATCTTGTTGAGCGGGTACTCGACGATGCCCTCCGCGCCGGCGCTCTTGAGGCGCGGAATCAGGTCGCGGACGGTGCGCTCCTCGATCACCGTGTTCACGGCAACCCAGTCCTCGTCGCTGAGGGCCGAGATCGTCGGGCGACGCAGGGCCGGGACGAGCTCCAGCAGGCTGGCGAGGCCGTCTCGGCGGATGTTCAGCATCAGGCCTACCCGGCCCTGCGCCTCGATCGCCGCGCGCAGCAGCAGCGCGATGTTCTCGATCTTGGTCCTCTTCCAGGAGTCGGCCCACGCAGCGGGGTTGGCGATGAGCTGGGTCTTGGACTCCATCACCGTGTCGATGATCCGCAGCCTGTTGGCGCGCAGCGTCGAGCCGGTCTCGGTTGCCTCGACGATGCCGTCGGCGAGCACCGGCGGCTTCACTTCGGTGGCGCCCCACGAGAACTCCACGGTGACGTCCACGCCCTTCTCCTGGAAGTAGTGCTGGGTCACCTTCACGAGTTCCGTGGCGATCGTGCAGCCCGCGAAGTCCTCGGGCTGCTGGAAGCGGGACGCCTCGGGTGCGGCCAGCACCCATTTCACGGCGCCGAAGCTCTGCTTCGAGTACACGAGCTCCTGCACCGGGACGACGTCGGCACGCGACGCGATCAGCTGCTCGGCGATCCAGTCCTGGCCCGTGAGCCCCGCGTCGATGACGCCGTCGGCGACGTAGCGGGCCATCTCCTGCGCCCGAATGAGCATGCACTCGAGCTCGCTGTCGTCCGTGCCGGGGAAGTACGAGCGCGAGCTGACGTAGATGTTCCAGCCGGCGCGGGCAAACAGCTGCACGGTGGAGTCCTGCAGCGAGCCCTTCGGGATACCGAGGCGGAGAGGCGGCATGATCAGGCGATCTCCTCGGTGAAGCAGCTGACGGTGCCGCGGTGGCAGACGTTGCCGTCACCCTGGCGCTCGACCCGTGCGAGCACGGTGTCGCTGTCGCAGTCGGTGAGCAGGCGCACGACCCTGAGGCGGTTGCCCGACGTCTCGCCCTTCATCCACAGGGTGTTGCGCGTGCGGCTGAAGAAGGTGACAAAGCCGGTTTCGCGCGTGCGGCGCAGCGCGTCCTCGTTCATGAAGCCCACCATCAGGACCTCGTTGCTCGCATCGTCCTGCACGACGGCAGGCACCAGCCCGTGGAACTTCTCGAAATCCATGCCTCAATCCCGCGAAAGAGTCGAACGTACGCGCCCCGCCAAAAACACGAAAGCCCCGCCGGTGAGACCAGCGAGGCTGCAGAGGACGTGCTGTCGTTATGCTCGGAAGCTCGTGTCAGCAGGCGCACAGACCATCACCGGTCCCACGAACGTGGGCATGGTGGTGATGGTGATGGTGCAGGCCGCGGCACGTCATGACCCCGCCAGCTTAGCCGGCGAGTCGAGTGGCTGTCAATGCGCTGCGGTTGACAAACCCGGCCGGTCGTCGCCATCGTAAGCGCTCACGAACGACTGGAGGGGAGAAAATCATGCGCAAGTCGATGCTGGGGATTGTCGTGGCAGCGCTCGCATTCGGCGGCGGGCTGTCGGCCGAGACCAGGACGGTCACGGGCACGCTCGTGGACGTGATGTGCAACACCAAGCAGGGCACGGCGAAGGCGACTGCCGATGGTCATGCCGATTGTGCGGCTGCCTGCGCGAAGAAGGGCGCGCCGCTCGCCGTTGCCAACGATTCCGGCATCTACGAGGTGGCCGGCGCGTGGACCGAGAACAAGAACGAGAAGCTGATCGAGTTTGCCGGCAAGAAGGTCGAGGCCACCGGTGACGTCACGGAGAGGGACGGCAAGAAGGTGCTCACCCTCACCGCGATCAAGGTCGCCCAGTAGGCACGTCAGCCCGGTTCAGGGCAGCCGCAGCGTCGCGACCACCGGCAGGTGGTCCGACGCTGTCGTCCGCAGCACTTCAGCGCGAACGGGCTGCAGGCCTCGCACGAGAATCCAGTCGATGCGTCGCATCGGCTCCTCGACCGGGATCGTGAACCCGTCACCACGCCCCACCGCCGCCCACGCATCCGTGAGCACGCCGGCGAGCTTCGTGTAGGTGCGGCTGCCCGGCACGTCGTTGAAGTCGCCCATCGCGATCACCGGGCCGGTGCCCCACGCCCGCAGCATGTCCACGATCGCGTCGGCGCCGGCCAGCCTGTGCGCCTCATCCCGGCGATGGTCGAGGTGCGTCGTGAGCACGAGCACCTGCGTGCCGCCGACGTCGAGCACGACCTGCAGGGCGCCGCGCTGCTCGCTGCCGTCGCTGTTGGGTAACGGCTTGTTGCCTTCGGAGACGATTGGCAGCGTGGTCAGCAGGGCGTTGCCGTACTCGCCGCCTTGAAGGTCGATGTTCCTGCCGAACGCGAACTGCATCCCAGCCAGGTCGGCAATCTCCTTGAGCAGATCTCGCCGGCCGGTGCGCTCGACGCCCCGATCCACCTCCTGCAGGCCGACGATCTGCGCGCCGCTGTCACGAATCACCTGTGCGATGCGGGCGACGTCGAGTTTGCCGTCGAGCCCCTCCGCGTGGTGGATGTTGAACGTCAGCACGCGCACCTGCCCGGGTTCGGTCGGCGCGGCAGGCTGTGGCGCCACGGGACCCTGACCGGCAATCGGGGTCGATGCGCCTGCGACCACGAGGGCGAGCGCCGCGGCGAGGCACCGGCGCATGGCGCTGCGCCGTCCAGTCGTCGCCACGGGGCGCGGCGTGTCCTCAGCTGCTGTTGTCATCCGCACCTCACGACACCTGCTCGCCGCGTGCAGCGTCGCCGATGAGCGCCTGGCCGGTGAACGATTCGAGCTGGACCAGCAGGCCCTTCAGTTCGTCCACGACCTCGGGTCGCGCTGCCGCGAGCGGGAGGCGTGGGGCAGAGGCGGGAAACCCGGCGAGGGCGATAGCCGCCTTGAGGCCCGCCACGCCGTGGTCCACGGTGACCGCCCTGGCCAGCGGTGCGATCGCCCGCTGGAGCGCCAGCGCGCGGTGCAGTTGGCCGGCCATCACGTCCTCGTACAGTTGCACCATGAGCGACGGCACGACGTTGGCAATCGCAACAACGCTGCCGCTCGTGCCGCTGACCAGTCCCGCGTACATGATGCCCGCGGCCCCGGTGAGAACACTGAAGTCGTCGGGCACGCGCGTCAGCACGTCCGACACGTATGTGACGTTTCCGCTCGAATCCTTCAGGCCTGCGATGTTCTGGTGTGATGCGAGGCGCGCCACCGTGCCGGACGTCAACTCGCTGCCGAAGACGGCCGGCTGGTTGTACAGGAGCACCGGAATCGGGCTGGCGTCGGCCACGCGGGCGTAATGGCTCGCCAGCACGTCCTGGGTCATGAACCGCGTGTACTGGACGGGCGGCCGCACGAGTGCGTGAGTGGCGCCGTTGTCGGCGGCCCGCAGGCAGGCGTCGATCGTCGCGCGCGTCGAGTCGCAGCCGGTCCCGGCGATCACCGGCCGGTCGTCCGGCATGGCGTCGCGCGTCGTGCGCACGACACGGTCGGCTTCACCCGCATCCATCAGGAACGACTCGCCGTTGGTGCCGACGGCCAGCACGCCCGCCAGCCGCGTGCGCATCAGCATCGTGACCGTGTCGCGCAGCAGCCCGACGTCGAGTTCGTCGTCGGTGAAGGGCGTGGCCAGGGGCGGGAAGACGCCTCGGAGCATGCGGCATTGTAGGCGCCATCGACGGCGCTCGCCTCCCGGTGCCCGTCACGCCCGCTGGGTGGGGTCGGCGTCGGCGTCGGCGATGAGGTTCACGGCGAGCGTGACCACGGCGATGGCCGCGGCGGGGCTGAGCAGCCAGGGCGCCTGCCGCAGCACGAACGCGCTGGACACCTCACGCAGCATCGTGCCCCACGACGGCGCCGGTTCGGGAAACCCGAACCCGATGAAGGAGAGCGTCGCCTCGGCGAGGATGAAGCTCGGCAACAGGAGAAGCGCCTTGGTCGCCATCACCGGAAGCGCCGCCGGCAGGAGATGTCGTCGCAGTATCCAGAGCCGCGACGCACCGGCCGCTTCGGCAGCCAGGACGAACTCGCGTGTCCGCTCCGCCACGGTGACCGCGCGGACCGCGCGTGCGACGAGTGGCCAACCGGCCAGCGCGAGGACCCCGGCCATCAACAGGAATGTCGCAGCGAGTGGCAGCGACAGCGGCAGGGCGGCCCTGAGGACGAGCACCACGTACAGCACGGGCCAGGCGATGAACAGGTCGGCGACGCGCATGAGCACCGTGTCGAGCCGACCGCCACGCTCGCCGGCAACCAGGCCGACGGCCGCGCCAGCGAGCAGCGCGCCTGCCAGGCCCGCTGCGGCGAGTCCGAGCGACAAGCGGGCTCCGTGCACGAGGCGACTCCACTGATCGCGCCCGAGCGAGTCGCTGCCAAGGGGAAGGAGCGGCGAACGCGGGTCGGCGCTGGCGACGAGGCGGCCGTCGAACCAGGCGAGAGGTCTCGGACCGTCGATTGGTCGGTACGTGGGCGGCAGGCGCTCCACCATCTCGAGTGCCGCCAGTGACGGAGGGGCAAGGGACAGGTCGGGGTGCCGCGCGGCGACGTCGCCGGTCGCGAGCCACGGCGCGCACACGGCGGCGAGCGCCACGACCGAGAGCAGCAGCCATCCAGCCGCCCGGCGGGGGCGCGGCGCGCTCACCGCGGAGATCCCGCGGGCTCCGCGAGGAGCCGCGGATCCAGCCAGAGTTGCGCGGCATCTGCGACAAGGGTCGCGGCGCTCACGATCAGTGCCGCGGCGGCCGCGCACCCGGCAGCCAGGTCGAGATCACGTGCAAGCAGGGCCTGAAACGTCAGGCGGCCGAGACCCGGTCGCGCGGTCACCAGTTCGATCGCCAGCGACCCGCTGAGCAACTGACTCGCGACGACGCCGACCAGTCCGATCACGGATGGCAGCGACAGCGGCCAGGCATGCCGCCAGGTGATCAGGACCGGCGGAACGCCGCGGGCCCGTGCCGCCTGCAGGCATGTCTGCGACAAAGCCGCGTCCATGGCACGCGCCTGCAGCCGCTCGAAGAGTGCGGCGGCAGGCAGGCCGAGCGCGACGACCATGACGATGAAGCTTGGAAGTCCAGCCGCGGAGCCGATCGCGGTGAGTACCAGCGCGATCACCAGCGCGGGCAGAGACAGCAGGGCAATCGACGTCGTGGCAATCGCGCGGCGGACGACCGTGCGAGGCGCGCGAGCCGCAAGCACGCCGGCCGGAATGCCCAGCGCGAACGCCAGCGCGAACGCCGCGGCGCCAGCCTGCAGCGTCGGAATCGCGCGTTCGAGGACGAGCGCAGCAACGGGGCGGTTGTACCTGACGGACGTCCCGAGATCCAGGACGGCGAGGCGCGCCAGTCGCGTGCCCACACGCACCGGCAGTGGCTGGTCGAGGCCGAGGCGGGCGCGTTCCTGCGCGACGGCCTGCGGTGACAGATCGAACTCGCGGTCGCCGAGGGTGTCTCCGGGCGCCAGATCGGTGAGCACGTACACGCCGACGAACGCAGCGAGCACCAGCGTCACCGCGAAGACGATGCGTCCCGCGAGCGCACGCAGCATGGTCAGTGCACACCGAGCGCCGCGGCGTCCCAGAGGACGTGCGGCGACAGCAATCCCGGCCGTACGTGGGTCAGGCGTCTGCTCGTCGCGACGTAGACGCGAGGCACGGCGAAGACGATGACCGGGAGCTCGCGATCGACGATCTGCTGAGCCTGCACCACGAGCGCCCGCCGCGCCCGCGGATCGGTCAGCTTCAGCTGACGCATCATCAGGTCGTCGATCTCGGCTTCCCACGCGGTTGCCGGTGAGCTCTGTGCAGGGTTCCACAGATGGAAGCGGCCAGACGACAGCCAGAATTCCATCAGGCCCGACGGGTCGGTGTCGGTGCCGGGCAGCGCGTGGTACATGGCCTCGTAGGCTCCCGTGCCGAGGCGTTCCTGCAGCCCGCGCGGGTCCACGGTGGCGATGTCCATCTGGACGCCGACGGCGCGCAGCGCTGCCTGCAGCACGGTCGCGGCGCGCTGGCGTATCGTGTGGCCCTGCTGCACGAGCAGGGTGAATGACGCCGGCGTGCCGTAGACGTCCTCGCGCACGCCATCGCCGTTCCGGTCCCGGACCCCGATCCGGTCCAGCAACTCGCCGGCGAGTGCCTTCGAGAATGGACGCGGCTGGATGTCGCCAGCGTGCCAGGCCACGTTGCCCGGTGTGATCATGCTCGAGGCCTGCACGGCGGCGCCACGATACACGGCATTGACGAACGCCGTGCGGTCGACCGCGTGGGCAATCGCCTCGCGCAACTCGCGCCGGCGCAGCCAGGCGCGCTTCTCGTCGCCCGGGGCGAGGTTGAACCACAGCATGTCGGCCTCGAGCGAGGGGCCAAGGTCGAACACCTGTAGCTGCCCCTGCGCGGCGAGCGCTCGCGCCTCGGGGAGGTCGTCCGGTCGCAATTCCGCGGTCGTCACGTCGGCGTCGCCACTGCGCAGCCGCAGCATCTCCGCGTCCTGCGACGGCACGATGTCGAACCGCACTCCATGGACGCGCGGCAACGGCGTCCCATCGTCGGCCGTGCGCCAGTAATGCGGGTTGCGCCTCAGGTGCACGGCCACGCCTGGGTCGTGGCGATCGACGATGAACGGGCCTGCTCCTACCATGCCGGCCGGGGCGGCATCGGTGGCCCACGTCTTCTCGAATGTGCCCTCGGCGATTGTGGGGGCGTACCGGGCGCGCGGCAGGATGGGCAGCGCGTGCAACGGGCGCAGTCCGGGGCCGTGCGGTGCCGGGTAGACGAGGTCCACGGTGTGGGCATCGACGACGCGGGCCGTGAGCGGCTCTCCCTGCACGAGGAGGGTTCCGGCCACCGTGCTCGCGACCCGATCGTCATAGGCCGCCTCCAGGGAGAACACCACGTCGTCGGCAGTCACGGTCGTCCCGTCGGCGAAGCGGGCATCCGGACGCAGCGTCAGGCGGACGACCCGACCCGGCTCGGGTTCCGTCCAGGAGGAGGCGAGCGCGGGTTCGAGTTCCTGGGTCGCGTGATTGACGCGCACCAACGGCTCATGGACGAGCTGGCTCACTGCCAATGACTGGCGGTCGCGTACGAGCAGGCGGTTGAAGCTGCTTGGTTCCGCCCGCAGGGTGGCGACGAGAGTGACGGTTGCGGACTCGTCGTGTGCGGGCCACGGACCGCCGCGATAGAGCAGCCAGAGGGTCGCCGCGGCGAGGAGCGCCACGGGGAGATAGACGAGTCGCTTCATGCCGGTGGGCAAGTCCTTGGCTGGACCGGCCAAGATCTTGGCCGGTCGATCGAAGTCGATCCTGACGCGTGTAGTGCCGCGCCCGGAGCGCGCCCGCTACAGAAGTGTCGCATTCCCGCCTTTATCGGTGTGTCGGCATGGGCTCGTGATTCCTGCACACCCGTTCGTCCCACCGCTGGAAAACGTTAATAGCAATTTCTGCAACATGGCACGGCGCGTGTATTGATGAGGGTGTCCGCAGCCTGGTGCCTGCCCGACGCGCGAGAGCCGTCGGGTGTTCGGGGTGCCAGCGCCGGCGTCGGTCATCTTCTCTGGAGTCACCACGATGCTGTTCCACGGCTCTTTCGAGCTGCGCGGTACCTCTGTGCGCGCATCCATCATCCGCACGGTCGTCTGGGTCTCTGTCGCGTTCGCGATGCTGTCCCTGGCGGCGCCGCTGCAGGCGCAGGGGCACCGTGCCCGGCTCTCGCGCGGGCTCGCCGAATCGGTGCAGGCAGGGCGGGCGCGGCATGTGATCGTGGGCGGGACGCCGGCGCAGGTGCGGGCGCTGGCGGCGCGGCACGGGCTCGTGGTGCGCAAGCAGCTGGGCTCTGGCGCCGTGCTCAGCGTTGCAGATTCTGCAACGCTCGCGCGACTCGCGGCCGATCCCGCAGTTCCGGTGGTTGCAGAAGATGCAGCGGTCGCGGCGCACATGGCGACCGAGGTGGTGGCGCTCGGCGCCGATCAGGCGTGGGCGGGGCTGCTCGGGCTGTCGGGCGTGGACGGCAAGGGCATCGGCATTGCGGTGATCGATTCCGGCATCTCCGTGTTGCACGAGTCACTGCGTGGTCGCGTGGTGGCCTCGGTGGATTTCGTGGAGTCGTGGCAGCGCGGGGTGGATGCCTATGGGCATGGCACGCACGTGGCGGGCATCGCGGCCGGCAGCGTGACGAAGAGGGCGGGTCGGTTCAGCGGCGTGGCGCCCGGCGCCCATCTCGTCAACCTGCGGGTGCTGGACTCGAAGGGGCGGGGCACGACGAGCGACGTCATCGCGGCGATCGAGTGGGCGATCGCCAACCGCGACGCGTACCGGTTGCGCGTGGTGAACCTGTCGCTTGGCAAGCCGGTGCTCGAGAGCTGGGTGGACGATCCCCTGGTGCAGGCCGTGGAGCGTGCGAGTCGCGCAGGGCTGGTGGTGGTCACGTCGGCGGGCAACTGGGGCACGCTGCCCGATGGCACCCGCGTTCGCGACGGCATCACCTCGCCTGGCAACGCGCCCTCGGCGATCACCGTGGGCGCCGTGGACACGATGGGCACGGCGGCGCGCAGTGACGACCGCGTCGCGGACTGGAGCTCGCGGGGGCTGACGGCGATCGACGGGTTCATGAAGCCTGACCTGGCCGCCCCCGGTCGGCGGGTGTTGTCGGCGGGCGCGGAACTGAGCACGCTGGCGTTGAAGAAGGGAGCGGTGCGGACCGGCCTTGGCACCACGCTGTATCAGCAGCTCTCGGGCACGAGCATGGCCGCCGGGATGGTGAGTGGTGCAGCGGCGCTGGTGCTGCAGGCGAACCCGGCGTTGAAGCCTCACCAGGTGAAGGCGGTGTTGCAGCTCACGGCGGCCCGCGTCGCCGATGCTGGGGTGGCGGCGGCTGGCGCTGGCGAGGTCAACCTCGCAGCGGCGGTCACCGCCGCCCGCGCCGGGTTCGCGGCACTGCCGCAGACGCAGATCGCAGGCGAGATCATCGACCGCAGCGGGATCACGTTCGCCGCGAAGGTGGACGCGAGCAGTCTCGTCTGGGGCGACTCCCTCGTGTGGGGCGACAGCCTAGTCTGGGGCGACTCCCTGGTGTGGGGTGATTCTTTAGTCTGGGGCGATAGCCTCGTGTGGGGTGACTCCCTGGTGTGGGGCGACAGCCTCGTCTGGGGCGACTCGCTCGTCTGGGGCGACAGCCTCGTGTGGGGCGACTCGCTGGTGTGGGGTGATTCGCTAGTGTGGGGCGACAGCCTCGTCTGGGGTGACTCCCTCGTCTGGGGTGACTCCCTCGTCTGGGGCGACTAGACCATTCAATCTTGCGCGCAGTTCGATCGAACGGTATCCTGCCAGCTCATCCAGCAGGTACCGTGCAGCATCCGCTCGAACTCGCGCGCCAGATGTTTCGCGAGGGCCGCTTCAGTGCGGCCCTCGTTGTCTTGGGAAGGTCGGTTCCTGAGGAGCGCTCGCTTGCCCTTTCGTTCGCCGAAGCGTTGAACGAGGGTGGGGATCCCGAAGCGTCATTGGTGCTCGCGGCTGGGATTGAGCATGCGGAGGGCAGCAGTCCTAGCCTTGTCGCCGGCGCACGCCGAGTTGCGGCAACTGTTCGCATTGACCGAGCAGATCGTGCAGGCGCGATCGAGCTGCTTACGTCAGCAGTCGCTTTAGCCGAGGAAGCTGGTGACTACACTGAGGCTGCGCGATGCTCACTGCGCCTGTTTACGTGCATCCACCATGCCGGGGGGCGCGCCGAATCCCACGATCGCCTCAATCAGCTGAAGCGGCTAGTGCTTCGCAGCAATCAACCTCGGTTGCTCGCCGACTTGCATTCCAGAGTTGGACAAGCGGAAGCGCAAAGCGGGAACCTGACAGCCGCCAAGCGGCATCTCGACCGCGCCGTGGAGATACTCGAAAAGAACCCGCAGTACGCGGTCCTTGCGCGGACGAAACTAGCACTCTCGTCGACGCTCGCCCTGCTGTGCCGGAACGACTCGGCAGCTTCTGTAGCCAAGGAGGCGCTGCTTGCGTCCGAGGTCGCCGGCAGCGTCGTCACCATGCGATTGTGCCGGGCGAACGTTGCGCAGTTGCAATTTCGGACCGGGGCTCTCGAGCACGCCTCACGGACGGCGAAGGAGCTACTCGACGTCCCCAACTTGCCCTCAACATTTCGGCTGGCGGTTCTAGAGACCTACGTTGCCGCGGCGCTGGAGCGCGGGAAACCCCTCGGGCTTGTCCGCGAAGTCGAAGAGTTTCTCGGGATGATGGATTCCGAACTTCAACCGAGTTGGGTGGCAATAGAAGCTGTGCCAACGCAAGCGCGCGTACTGGAAGCTCTTCGAGGCATAGAAGAGGCGCGTCGCGCACTTCAATCAGCACGGTCCCGGTGTGACCAGAGGCACGCACGCGACTCGGTGTGCAGACTGCTGCTCGTAGAAGCGGAGATGGCTTTGCGGCAGCGCGCTCTGACCGAGGCGCACGCCTTGATCGCTGAAGCTACGACCTTGGCAGGAGATGCACCATCGGTGGAGGTCCTCTCGCTGTTGGAGCGCGCGAGGGGCGTGGCTGCGCAAGTTCTCGGCCTTGGAGCAGTTGCGCGCGTGCATCTGCGTCGTTCTGAACGAGTGTTAAAGACGTGCGGATTGCGGACCGAGGCCCGTCGAAGCAGACGATTACGATCGATAACCGGCGCGTCAGCGACGCGTGCTCACCCTCGCGCCCGCTCGTCCTACCAAGCGGTCGTTGCCGCTAGTGACGCCTCAGTTCTCGCTGCGCTGGCGCCACTGCCACGCTTACTTGCCGGCGAACTCGCTCACGCCGCTCGCCGCGTCGGTGCTGAAGCTGTCGCATTTTGTCAGGCGTCGGATCAACATCCTAGGGTCGCGAGTGGCGGTTGTACCCGTGTATGGTGCGGTCGCGACTCAGAAGGCGATGCGTACGTTGATCTGCGGTTACCGGATGCACACACCGAACGCCAGAGGACGTCCTTCCTGGTCAGCGCGGCCGCGCTCGCGGCACAGTTGGTAGCGACGCGCGAACCGGGGCGAGGGTGGTCCGACTTCTTCGAGCTGGACGCAGCCGTAGGGACCAAGCGGGGCATATACGTCTCCAGCTCGATGCGTCGACTGCTTCATCAAGTTCGCCAGGTCGCTCGAACGGACCTTCCGGTCTTGGTTCGTGGCGAGACCGGCACAGGGAAGGATGTCATCGCCGAGGAGATACACGCGCTCTCGAGGCGCGCGCAGCAACCATTCATCGCGGTCAACGTCACCGCCGTGCCTCGCGAGATGCTCGAAGGACAGCTCTTCGGCTACCGCCGCGGCGCGTTCACCGGCGCCGTCGCCGACGCCAAGGGGCTGATTCGAGAGGCAGAGGGCGGTACGCTGTTCATCGACGAGATCGGCGAACTGAGCCCGGACCTCCAGCCGAAGCTGTTGCGCTTCCTCGAAAGCGGCGAGATCCAGCCCCTCGGCGAACGACCGCAGCGCGTTGACGTGCGCATCGTCGCCGCCACGAACGCGCAGCTCGATAAGCTCGTGAGGGACGGGCGCTTCCGCGAGGATCTGTACTACCGCCTCAACGTCGTGTCGCTCACCATCCCGCCATTGCGGGAGCGGCGCGAGGAGGTCCCGACGCTCCTGAATCACTTCCTGACACAGCACGCCAAGGACGCCGGAAAACTGATCCCGCAGTTGTCGCCACAGGCGCTGGAGCGGCTCGCCGCCTACGACTGGCCCGGCAACGTGCGGCAGCTGACGAACGAGCTGAAGCGCATCGTCGCCCTGTGCGACGAGAACGAGACCGTGGGTGTCGAACAGTTATCCGAGACGATTCGCCAGCCGGCAGCGGTGCCACAGACGTCCGCAGTGGAGCGGTCGGCGACCAACTCCGTCACCGTGCGACTCGACCAGACGCTGCAGGAGATGTACGACGATCTGGAGCGAGCCGCCATCCCCCGCGCGCTGCGGCTCGCACACAACAACCAGACCGACACCGCCCGCCGTCTCGGGATCACGCGCAAGGGTCTCTTCCTCAAGCGGAAGCGGCTCGGCATCGAGGCCGACCACAGCGACCCGGAGTGAGTGACGCCGCACACCACGACATGCTGCTGCCGACCTCCGGCCGTGCAGCCGGACGGCCGGGACGGCCGTCCCTACCTTACGTGTGGTAGAACCAGGGCCAGTCTTCAGGAGTGGCTGCCAGACCCGCTCTCACCGGGTTCAACTTCAGGTACTCGATCTTCTCGTGAAGGCGGTCATCTCCGCGCAGCCGCCACTCGAAGTAGTCTCGCTGCCACTCCACCTGGTGGAACCTTGCCACATAGCGCTTCCAGTTGGACACAACGCGGCCCAGATCGGTGCTTGGCGGGACTGACACGAGCACATGGACGTGGTCAGGCATGACGACGGCGGCATGCAGTCGCCACGCGCCTTGCTCATGGTGATGGAGCAACGAGCGCCATACGGCAAGCGCGACCTCCGCGCGCGCGAGCTGGTTCATACCTCTGGGTTTCGTGCAAACAGTCAGCAGGTAGCGACCCTCGAAGTCGATCCACGCTGGACGGCTGTGTGGGAGGGACCGTCGCCTGCACCAGGGGATGTCGCGATATGGGTCGCCCATGCCGCGCCGCCGTGCACTTCAGGTGCCATCGGCCGCGGCGCGCGTCAACGTGCAGGCTCTCCTGACGGGTGCAGATCCTGCAACGCGATTCTCACCGCCCGTTGTTCTCTCCTCCACACGTCAGGTAGGGACCGCTGTCCCAGCGGTCCGTCTGCATTCCGCACGTCCTCTGCATTCCGCACGTCGTCCGCCTGCATTCCGCATGCCGTCTGCCTTCCGCACGCCAGCGGCCCGCTGCATCGCCCGCTGGCCCGTGAGCGAGCGCCGCTTGCCATCGCGGTTGCCCGCTGTCCCACGTGTGCGTCCGTCTCCACCGGAGCGCGGTCCCAGCCAGGAGCCCGTTTGCGACTCCTCCCGGCTCAAGCCGGCGGCGCGAGCGGCGCGCCCGCACCCGGCGACGCCTTCTGCCAGTCCTTGCCGAGGAGCGCTGCGACAGTCGCCGCGACCTGACTCTGCGACGCCGGTGCATGACCGCTCTTCCAGATCCCCCGCGCACGCGAGCCTGGCGCCGCGACGATCGCCCACACGTACTGCGCGCCCTCCGTGTCCTTGCCGTGGCTGCGCCAGTCCTCGGGACCGTTGCCGCGCCCATGGTCGGTGACGAGCATGATCGCAGTCCGTCCTGCAAACGGCGGCGCTGCCTGCACCAGCTCCCACAGTGCCTTCAGCCATCCGTCGAATCGGTGGAGATACTCGACGACGCGCACGTACGACCCGTTGTGCGACCAGTCGTCGGTCTCGTCCAGCGCGATCCACAGCGCCTTCGGCCGGTGCCGCTGCAGGTGGTCGAGCGCGAACTGCCACGTGTAGTGGTCGTAGCGCGCCGAGTCCCACACCGGCACGGTGACGTGCTGCGCAGCGTTGAGCGCCTGCAGTCGCGGGTCGGCGGTGGGGTAGTCCTGATACCCGGCGTTGGTGAACACATCGTCGTCCTTGGACGACGGGATGGACGCGAACACGTTCCACGAGCCGAAGCAGGCGACGCCCTCCCTCGGCAGCGAGAACTCACGACGCACGAACTGCAGCACGGTCTCGAACGGATACCGCCGGTTGTCGTTGCTCGTCACCACATCGTCGTGCGGCGCGCCCGTCATCAGCTCGGCGTAACCCGGGTAGCTGAATCGCATCGCATTGCCGAGCGTCATCACGCTGCCGCCCTCGCGGTCGCCGACGATCGAGGCGTGTTCCTTGAGGAAGGTGCCCCAGAGAAACGGCATCAGCGCTTCGCGCCGGGCCTCGCGCGTCGGTCGCCAGTACTGCTTGTAGAGCGCGTGCTCCTCCGCCTTGCGCTTCGGCCCGAGCACCGACTGGAGGATCGCCATGTCGAGCCCGCCGAACATTTCCTGCGTCCGCACGCCGTCGAGCGAGATGACGATGACGTGATCCGCGGCGCCTCCGGCTGGCTGGGACTGAACTGCGCCAGCATGTCGCGAGGCGACGGTGGCGGCGATGGGACCGGCGGCGATGGACTGCAGCAGTTGTCGTCTATTCATATGAGTCAGGTAGGGACCGCTGTCCCAGCGGTCCGTCTGCGTCGCGTCGCGGTCCGTTCGCGTTGGCCGCAGCAAACCACGTGCGACGACGTCAATGAGCGGCGGCGGGTTCCCGTGCGAGTTCCTTGCCGCGCGACGTGTCGTGCAGCGAGAACGAGGCGATCATCGGCACGCCGCGCGCGTCGTGAATCGTCACACGCACGCGTGTCGTCGTCGTGACGGGCACGGCGACGATGCGGGCGTGGCCAATCGTGGTTCCCGTGGCCAGTCTCGTCCAGCGGCCGTTGGTGTCCACCTCGATCTCGAAGAGCGAGACGCGCTGGCCGTGCGCGATGTACTCCTGGAGGCGGACGCGGTCGAACGAGACGGCTGAGCCGAGATCGACGGTGAAACTGCCTGTCTTCGCCTCGCCGGCTGGCGCCCAGAACGAGTCGAGGTCGGCATCGAGCACGAGCTCAGGGCGGAACCCGTGCTCGTCCAGGCGTGTGCTGCTGGCCGTGATCTTCGCGCTCGCAGGCACGACCGACTCCCCGTAGATGCGATCGACGAGCGCCCGCATGCCCTGGAGCGCCTTCACGTCCGCCTCGTGGACCAGACCGCGATCATCGGGCGGCACGTTGAGCAACAGCGTGCAATTGCGGCCGACCGACGCCTCGTACAGGTCCAGCAGTCGGCGCGGCGACTTCACCCGCGCGTTCTCACCGGCGCGCCAGAACCAGCCCGGACGAATCGACACGTCGCATTCCCCCGGCACGTACCAGCGTCCGAGCTCGGATCCCTCCGGCAGATCCATGCTGAGCGGCGTGCCCGGTGCGTAGCGGTCGCGGTCGAAGCTCGCCCAGTTCGTGATCGGCGCTTCGCCGCGCTCGTTGCCGATCCAGCGGATACCCGGGCCGCCGTCGCTGAAAATCACCGCGCTGGGCTGCAGCCGACGCACCACCTCGTGAAAGCGAGGCCAGTCATACACCTGACGCTTGCCGTTCGGGCCCTCGCCGTTGGCACCGTCGAACCACACCTCGAAGATCTCGCCGTAGTTCGAGAGCACGTCCTCGAGCATGCGCACGAACACGTCGTTGTACTCGGGCGTGCCGTACTGCGGGTGGTTGCGGTCCCACGGTGAGAGGTACACACCGAACTTCAGGCCCTCGGCGCGTGCCGCATCGGAGAGTTCGCGCAGCAGGTCGCCCCTGCCGCCGCGCCAGGGGCTCGCCGCCACCGTGTGCGTCGAGTCCTTCGAGGGCCACAGGCAGAACCCGTCGTGGTGCTTGGCCGTCACGACCACGCCCTTCATGCCGGCGGCCTTGAACGTCCGCACCCACTGGCGCGCGTCGAGGTCCTTCGGATTGAAGATCGACGGCGCCTCGCGGCCGGTGCCCCACTCGGCGCCGGTGAACGCATTCGGCCCGAAGTGCACGAACGCATTGAACTCCATGCGCTGCCACTCGAGCTGAGAGGGCAGCGGCACGGGGGCCAGGGGCGGGGGGGGGGATGCCAGCGGCCCCGACCGGGTCGAGATCGAGCCAGGCGGCACGGGAGAGGCCGGCGTCTGTGCCGCGCTCAGGGGGGCGAACACGATGCTCGCGCACGCGCAGAGACCGGCGACGAGGGCGGAACGCATGCCGAAGCATAGATCACGCGCCGCGGAACCGCGGGACCGCCTGGCTGCAGGGCCGGGTGCGCCGTGACGCTTCTGTGCGAAGGAGGACGCCGCGCTCGGTCCGACGCCTCCGATGGGCCGACCCGACCTGCCCGTGTGGTTCAAGGGAATGGTTCTCCGGCCGATCCATGGGGCATGGGTGTCCGGCTCGGGTTTGCGGACGTGTTGCTGTCCAAGCTGGCCGACGTGCCGCCCCCGCTGGTGCCTGGCCGGCAGGATGCGCGCATCGCGAGCCCGAACTGGTCCCATCGCCTCGAGCCACTGCGCGTGGTGCCGGTGGCGTTCTTCCACTCGCGCTATCCGTCGCCGGCGTCTGCAGCGCCGACGAGGGGCGGGATCCCGGTGGAGGACGCCAAGGCATCGCCGCGTAGTGGCTCGCAGGTGTCGTCCGACTGCGATGCTGCGAGGCCGGTCCACGCGCGCCATCCACGCAAGCGGACGCAGCGAGAGCGGCTCGGGATCAATCTGCTGAACCGGCTCGGCGCAGACCTCCCCGGCACGGCAGCCGACCAGGAAGTCCGCAGCGCCTATCGCCAGCTGCTCCGCGCGGCGCATCCGGACATGCACCCCGAAGCCAACGCAGCCGAGCGTGAACGGCAGGCGCGGGCGGTGCGGGCCATCGTCAGCGCCTGGGACGTGTTCCAGGGACGGGCCTCAGGCCTCGACGCGTAGCCCCTCGACGAGGCGTCCCATGCCAGCGGCCACCGAGTCGCGATCGAGCGCGCCGAACGAGATGCGCAGCGCACACGTGTCGGTCACGCCGAACGCGCTTCCGGGCACCACCGCCACGCCGTGTCGCTCGATGAGACGGCGCGTCAGCGTGAAAGAGTCGTGGGTCGTCCTCACGCGCAGCAGCACGTAGAACGCGCCAGTCGTGGCTGGCGCTTCGACGAGATCGGACAGTGTCCGCAGCGTCTCGTGCACCTCGGTCCGCACCTGCGCGAGCGCCGCGACATGCGGCGCGCAGTACGACCGCCCCACGCGCAGCGCACCAGCCGCGGCGGCCTGACACACGAGCGGCGGGCAGATCAGATTCGTATCCTGGATCTTGTTCACCGCGTCGAAGAGCTCGTCGGGCACCACCATGTACCCCACGCGCCACCCCGCGAAGCCGTATGCCTTCGAGAGCGAGAACAGCGAGATCGTGTGCGGTCGGCTCGCGGGATCGCTGCCTGGCGAATAGTGCCGCGCGCCGTCGTACGTGAAGTACTCGTAGACCTCGTCGGTTATGTGCACGATGCCGTGCTCGGCGCACAGCGCGTTGACGGCTCGCAGGGCAGACTCGGGGTACACGGCGCCGGTCGGGTTGTTCGGCGAGATCGTGACGATGCCCCGGGTGCGCGGCGTGATGGCCGCACGCATGGCGTCGATGTCGAGCTGGTACTCCGCGTCCGTTGGCACGGGCACGGCGCGACAGCCGATCATCGTCAGCGCCATGTCGTGGTTGAAATAGAACGGCACCGGGAGGATGACCTCGTCGCCCGGGTCGCTGATGGCGAGCACGGCGTTCATGAATGCCATGTTGCCTCCGGCCGTCACGACGATGCGGCGGCCGGTGAGATCGATGCCGTTCTCGCGGGTGACCTTGTCGGCGAGGACGCCCAGCAGATCCGGCTGGCCCTCGACGGGGCCGTAGCGGTGGTCGGCGAGTCGTGTGCCGAATGCATGCAGCGCGGTCAGCGCCTCGGGCGGTGGGCCGTACGAGACGATGCCCTGTCCCAGGGAGATGGTGCCGGGCGTGGCGCGGATCCACTCGCCGAGGATGGGGATGACCGGGGGCTGGATCTCGGTGATGCGGCGCGGGAGGTGCACGCGCCCATTTCACCATAGGGCGCCTTGCGGGACGCGCGCCGAGGCGATGCCCCGACGCGCGCCGTCATCGGTCTGTCAGAAGCGGATGGTCACGCCGCCGGTGACCCGCCAGAACGTGAAGTCGCCGAGATCGAGGTCGCCGGGCTCCGGAAAGTCGTCGTCGGTATCCTCGTTCTCGATGCTCCGGAACTGGCGGACGTCGCCGCGCAGCCCGATGTTGTCGGTGAGGAACACCATCACGC
Source organism: Acidobacteriota bacterium (assembly GCA_023429845.1). Classification (GTDB taxonomy): domain Bacteria; phylum Acidobacteriota; class Vicinamibacteria; order Vicinamibacterales; family Vicinamibacteraceae; genus Luteitalea. The sequence continues at coordinate 20,158 of JAEZCY010000114.1, read as the reverse complement.
CGCCGCCGTAGTTGATGCCGAAATCATTGCTGCTGACGTCGTCGAAGAAGTCGAGGAACTCCAGGTTCGAGCGCATCAGCCCGGCGCCGACCGTACCGTACGGACGCACACGGCCGAGCGGCACGCCCACGAGCAGATTGCCCATCAGCGTGGTGACGCTGCCCTCTGAGTCGAGCTCGCCGAAGTCGTCCTCCGACTCGAAGAAGTTCGGCGCGTAGCCGAAGTCCACCTCGAAGCCGACGACCCGACCCGTGAAGCCGACGGCGCCGCCGTACACGGTGCGGTTCTCGTCGGTGGGCGTATCGGTCGTCACGCCGAGGAATGGAGTGACGAGGCCTTCGACCTGGGCCGAGGCCGGTGCGGCAGCGAGCAGGCCCATTGCGAGTGCTGAGAACAGAATCTTGCGCATGAAGAAGGCGCCTCCGGGCGCCGATACCGCCTGGCGGCGGCTGGGGATGACGTGGTGATGCGTGGCAGGGATGAATGACCGTCAGAACCGGAGCGTGACGCCACCAGTCACGCGCCAGAAGTCGAACTCCGGAAGAGGCAAGTCGAAATCACGACCGATGTCGGCGAGTTCGTCGAGCGTCAGGTCGCCGATCGTGCGGAAGTAGCGCACGTCGGCGCGGATCCCGAGGTGCTCCGATGGAAAGACGTAGATGCCACCGCCGACGTTCATGCCGAAGTCCTGCCCGCTCAGGCTCAGCACCGAGCCGAGGAACGGGACGGTGATGTCGCCCGACACCCGTACGATGCCGACTCCGCCCGTGGCATAGGGCTGGATCGGGCCGGTCGGGAGGCGCACCACCAGGTTCACCATCCCCGTCGTCAGGTTTGCTTCGAGATCGACAGGCGTCGATGCGATGTCGATGTCCGCAAACTTGGTGCGGCCAATCTCGGCCTCGATCCCGATGACGCCGCCGAAGGCAATGCCGGCGCCGTAGACGAGTTTCTCGTTGCCCTCGTCGAGAAAGCTCACGCCGGCAAACGGCGTGAGCAGTATGTCGGCCGTAGCCACGCGGGGCATGGACAGCAGTGCCGCACAGGCGATCACAGAAAGCGCGCGTCTCATCGTGGCGGATTCAAAGCAAAGCGGATGCCGCTCGCGACGGCGCCATGCGGCGAGAAACGGCCGCCTGACGCGCGGCGGACGCACGCCGAAGACGACCTCGTTGATGGAAGTGTCGCGAAAGCGGACGCAGTCGTGGCGTCTTTACAGACGCGCGGCCGTACGCCGTACGAGATCCCAGGCCGCGTCGATGTGCGACTCGCTGGTCCGCACGTGACCGACGGCGAGACGGAGTGCGAATACCCCCTGCAGGCGCGTATGCGAAAGGAACAGCTCACCACTGGCGTTGAGCTCGTGCAGGAGCTGCTCGTTCAACGCGTCGAGGCCCGCCGCATCGTCACGCAGGCGGGCAGGCGCCGTGCGGAAGCAGACGACGCTCATCGGCACGGGGGCCAGCCGCTCGAAGTCCGCGTCGGCATCCACGAGGCTGGCGAAGTGCCGTGCGAGCCGCAGGTGTTCCGCGATCCGGGAGCGCACCCCGTCGGCGCCGAAGTAGCGCAGCACGAACCACAACTTGAGCGATCGGAAGCGTCTCCCGAGCTGCACGCCCGTGTCCATCAGGTTCCGGACCTCCGCGGGCTCGGTCGTTCTCAGGTACTCGGGCACGAGCGAGAACGCCTCGCGCAAGAGGTCCATCCTGCGACAGAACAGCACGCTCAGGTCGAATGGGGTGAACAGCCACTTGTGCGGGTTCACGACGAGCGAGTCGGCGCGGTCGGCCCCCGCGAGCACCCACTCCATCCCCGGGACGACGGCCGCGGCCCCGCCGTACGCGGCATCGACGTGTAACCAGACGCCTTCGCACTGACAGATGTCGGCAATGGCCGGCACCGGATCGACGCTCGTCGTCGACGTCGTCCCTGTGGTGGCGACGACCGCCAGGGGCTGGCGGCCGGCGGCGCGGTCGGACGCCATCGCGGCAGCGAGCGCGTCGGGTTGCATGCGGAACTCGTCATCGGTCGGCAGGCGCACCACGGCGTCGTGCCCGAGTCCGAGAAGGATGACGGCCTTGTCCACTGAGGAGTGCGCCTGGTCGGAACAGTAGACGCGCAGCCCCGCCGCGTCCGGGCGGGTGGCGAGACCCGTACGTCGCACGCCACGCAGCAGGCCCTCGCGTGCCGCAGCGAGGGCATGCAGCGTCGAGACGGACGCGGTGTCGTAGATCACGCCCTCGAACGACGCCGGCAGGTGCATCAACTGTCGCAGCCAGCCGAGGGCCACGGCTTCGAGCTCGGTGGCGGCAGGCGAGGTGCGCCACAGCATGGCCTGCTGGTTGATGGCAGACGACAGGAAGTCTGCCAGCACCCCGGGGCCGCTCGCGCAGATCGAGAAGTACGCAAAGAACGTCGGGCTGTTCCAGTGCGTGAGGCCGGGGACGATGATGCGTTCGAAGTCGGCGAACAGCGCATCGAATGGCTCGCCGTGTTGCGGCGCGGAGGTTGGCAGCGCGCGCATGATGTCGCCCGGGGCAACCTGCGCGAGCACCGGGTAGCGCTCGGCGTCGTGCAGGTAGTCGGAGATCCAGTCAACCAGCGCGTGGCCGGCGGCCCTGAACTCGTCGGCAGGCATGTCGCCGAGGAGGCGAGCCGGCCGAGGAACGTCGCTCACGCGTGGTTGTCGAGGAAGCGGGTGACGAAGTCGAGCATCACCGGGCTGCGCATGCCGATGGCCTGCGCCTCCTCGATGGCCTGCTCACGCGTCCAGCCGTCCTGGACGACGCGCTTGATCGCCCACACGCCGCCGACGCGGTTGGCCGACGCGCAATGGATGTACACGGGCTGGTTGGACGAATCGGCGACCACGTCGAGGAACGCGGTGGCGGTCTCGAACTCCGGCGCGTTGGGGTTCATGGGGAGATGGAAGTACCGCAGGCCCGCAGCCTGCACGACATCCGCTTCCTCGGTAACGCCGGGCTCGCTCGGCAGCCGCAGGTTCACGACGGACGTGAAACCCTGCCGCGCCAGCTCGGCGATGGCTTCGTGCGTCGTTTCACCGCCACACGCGACCGTCGCGTCCACCTTCGTGAAGTTGACCACTCCTTCAACCATCCCCGCAGTATAGCGAACCGTCCCGACCCGGATGCGGCAACAGCGCCTTACCGCTCGATCTCGGTTGGGACGTTCTCGGTGACGCGCACCGTCACCGGCTGCCCGGCGCGGAGCTCCGCGGGCCGGCGGTCCCCGGTCATCGCCACGGCGGTGCCGCTCCCAGCCCCGGTTGCCGCGCCGATGAGGGCGCCCTTGCCGCCTCCCAGGATCGCGCCGATGATGGCGCCGCCAGCCGCCGCGCCGCCGATCTTCGCGGCGCTCCGGCCCGACGGCGATTCGCCGTCGCGGTAGATGGTCTCGGTGGGCAGCCGCACCTGTGTGCCGTCGGCGAGCACCAGCGTGTGGAAGCGAACGCCGAGCCGCGCACGATCGCGGATCTTGCCGCCCTCCTCCACGAGGGTGACGCTGCCGACCAGTCGGGAGCCCGCTGGTGCCACGACGGCGCCCCCAACGCGCACATCCCGCGTGACCCGCGCGCGGACGGGATCCTCGACGCGAGCCGTCTGCGTGGAGACGGTGTTCTCGAGCTGCACGCCGATCACGCTGTCGGCAGGGATCGTGACCGACTCCAGCCGCCGGACAGGCGAGGGCGCCGGTGCTGTCGAAACCACCGGTGCCTGGCTGGGCAGCGTGGCGTCCACGTCGCCTGCCGGCTCTGGCCAGGTGTCGTCGCGCCTCTCGCTGGGCGTGGCGTGTGTGGTTCGAGCGGCGCTCGAACTCCAGCCCTCATCGGGATCGCTGGGGACGGCGGGCGCCGGCGGCGCCGGACGCGGCTCGGCCCGTGGCGCAGCCGGGGCTGCGCTGGGCCTCGTCCCGGGAATCGCCTGAGACGCTGGCGGCTGGGCCGCGGCCGGAGGAACCGTGGTAGTCGGACGGCTCGGGCGCGGCGCGGCGGGTCGCGCAGCGGAAGGGGGCGGCGGCGCAGCGGCTCCGCGCGGAGTCGGCGCGGCGTCAGGATCGGTGCTCGGGTCCAGTGAAGGCGGAAGGATTTCGGCCTCGGTGCCGCTCACGTTCGGTGCCTCGGTAGACACGGCGAGCACCTCGGCCGCAGACGCGCCATTCGCGGGACCCGCCATCTGGCGCACGGCCAGGTAGCCGCCAGCGCCCGCAGCGGCGACGCTTCCTGCGACGAGGGCAACTGCAACGAGGGCACGGTGTTCCATGTGTCTACTCCGCCGCCTGGCGACGCGCACCAGGGGGAACGGCAAACCCTGTGCCCTTTCACGGCTACAGGCCCGGCAGCGCCTGGCCGCTCCAGCGCCTGGCCCTTCGCTGAGGCGATGACGCCTGTGCAGGACACGCTTGCGTCCCACGGGGGACAGTAGCGGCCGCGGCGGATCTTGCACGCATTCCGGGTCGCGGCGTATCGCCGTCCCGAGGAGATGTCATGACTCGCGCGCTGCTTTTCCTGGTCGTTGCCGCACTGTTGTTCGTTCCCGGCCCTGCCCGCGCGGGTGACCTGACGCTGCGCGACGTGATCGAGCTCCATCGCTCGGGGCTTGGCGACGAACTGCTGATCGCCGTGATCGAAGCGGACGGCGGCCCGTTCACGCTCGACTTTACCGACATCCACGACCTCAAGCGCGAAGGGCTTGGCGAGCGGGTGATCACCGCGCTCGTCCGGACAGGCTCTCGGCCCGACAAGCGTGGCGCCGAGTCACCCGCCGTGTCGGTCGAGCAGCACGTCACGAACGTGGTGCCAGGCCTCGTGGTCGTCGGCTCTCCGCGCGCCTTGGCGCCGGACGACCACTCCGGCCACCGACAGCGCGACGGCCATGCCGGCGACGGGCGGGATGGCAGGCGCCGTTCGCGCGACAACGACGTGCCGGCTGCGACGTGGATCACGCGTCGCGAGGACGGACGCAACATCGATCAGGAGCAGCAGCGGCGCCCACACAGGGGCGACAAGCCCGCCGCCACATGGGTTACGCCGAACTCTCGCACCGAGACGCGTCGCGAGGGCGAGAAGCCGCCCCGGGATTGAGGTAGGAGCAGGCTACCCGCCGGCTTCGAACAGGTATGCCTCGCAGGAGCGGCGGCCGCTCAGCCAAAGGCCCAACGCCCTGTGCAAGCCGTCCACCACGACGAGTGCCACGTGTGCCGGTTTCACGCGATCGCCCACCGAGTGCCGCGACAGCACGAGCGGCGCGGCCGGTCGGCGCGACGCGTGGGAGATGCGTCCCCAGCAGGAGGGGTTTGCCGCGGCGTAGGCGTCGTGATGCTCGGCCAACCACGCCGCCGCATCGCGCAACCGCATGCCACCCGCGGTGTCACCGAGCCGCCGCGCGTCTCCATGACAGGGCTCGCCGGCATGCTCAGGCAGCCACACGTCACCGAACGTGTCTTCCTCGAGGACCACGGCCGTCCAGTGCCCGCCCGCGCGCTCCAGCTCGTCGAGCAGGGGCAGCGCCCATCGCGCGGGCACGTGGCCGGGATACGTGGCAGCACGGATCTCCGCGTCGATCGCGGCTCTCGGGATTTCTGGACTGATGATGCGCACGGCTTTCGCAGACCTGACCATCTTGCTACAGTCGCGCCGTGATGCCTCGCGTGTACGTGTCCGGCCCGGCTGCCACCACCCTTGCGCTTCTCCTTGCTGCCAGCGTCGCGTGTGACGACTCGAACGGCACGCCGACGACGCCGTCGGGGACGCTGCAGGTGACCGCGCCGCGGGCGACGCTGGGTGCGGGGGAGACGATCCCGTTGACGGTGACGAGCGCCGGTGCGCCGGTCACTGGTGTGAGCTGGGTGAGCACGGACTCCACGGTGATTGCAGTCAGCCCGGCCGGACAGGCGACCGCGGGCCGTGCGGGTCGCGCAACGGTGACCGCCACGTCCGCTTCAGCGGCCGGAAGTCTCGCCTTGCGCGTGGTGCCGGACTACAACGGCACCTGGACGGGGATGTCCGTGCGCCTGCAGACATCCTGTAACGCTGCGTCCACGAGCCCGATCTGTGCGCCTGGCGCGCCGACGAGCGGCACGGTCACCCTGCGCGTGACCCAGGTCGGCGATCAGATCACGGGCACGCTGGTGGACTCGGCCGAGCCGACCGCGACCGTGCCTCTCACCGGGCAGGTGCTCGCCGACGATCAGATCCTGCTTGCGGGTCGCCTCGACACGCCGGCCACGGCCCCAACGGTGCGCGTGGACATCAGTGCGCTGCGCGCGTCGCTGGACGTGACGCTCGGCACCTTGGCGGGCAGCTACGGGCTGACGGTGGACAGGGTGCGCGCGGGCTTCGCCCTGCAGCAGGACTACGCCGCGCAGGTGCAGTTCCGCGATCTCCGGCGACGGTAAGCCGTCTGCGATTCAGTCGCAACGGCGGCCATCCGCACGTCCCCGCAACAGGGTGTCGGCGTCGCCGGACCCGACGTTGGTGGGCGTACACTGTGACCCGTGTCGGCGTCTCCCGATGTCATCGTCATAGGCGCTGGGCTCATTGGCTGTGCCATCGCCCATTCACTGGCCCGCGACGGCGCGAGGGTGCTCGTGCTGGACGCGAGCACGCCTGGGTCTGGCGCATCGCAGGCATCAGCCGGCATGCTGTGCCCGCACATCGAGGGGCGCCACGAGGGCGCGTTGCAGCAGCTCGGCTCGGAGAGCTTGTCGCTCTACGACGGATTCGTCGCGCGCGTGCAGCGTGACTCCGATCTCCAGGTGCCGTACGTGCGGCGCGGCACGCTGCAGCTGGCCGACTCGGACGAGGCAGCGGCCGACCTCCGGACGCTTGCCGACCGCCTGAACGCCCAGGGTGTGCCCTGCCAGTTCATCGACGACGCGGCAGCGGTGCGTGATCTGGAGCCTCTGGCGGCGCCCCACTATGCCGCGCTGCTCATCGAGATGCACGGAGCCGTGCGAATCCGCGATCTCGTCGAGGCGCTGCGGGTGGCCACGCTGCACCACGATGCGGCGTTCCTCGACGCCGAACGGGTGCTCCGCGTCGTCGAGCGCGACGGTCGCCTCCTCGTCGAGACGCACGCCCGCACCCTCGAGGCGCCCCACGTCGTCGTCACTGCCGGCGCGTGGTCGATGCAACTGCCGATCGAAGGCCACCCCGCTGCACCGACGTCGCCGGTGCGGGGGCAGTTGCTGCGCCTGCTGGTGCACGGCAGCAACGTGCGCCGGGTGCTCTGGGGACGTGACTGCTACATGGTGCCGTGGGGCGACGAGTTGCTCGTCGGAGCGACGATGGAGCAGGCCGGGTTCGATGCGCGCGCGACGGTTGCGGGCGTCGCACGCCTGTGTGCCGCCGCCCAGGCCGTCGTGCCGACGCTTACCGACGCCAACTTCTCCGAAGTGCGCGTCGGGTTGCGTCCGGGCTCCCCTGACGGCTTGCCGATCATCGGCGCGTCGCAGCGCACACGGGGCCTCGTGTATGCCACCGGGCATTTCCGGCACGGCGCATTGCTGGCGCCACTCACGGCCGACATCGTGGCGCGGGTGGTGCGAGACCACGCAGCGCCCGTGCCGGCGACACTTTCACCAGCTCGCTTCGACCTCTGATCTCAGGAGGGGCTCGTGTCCGACCGCCTCGATTCTGCGCAGCTCGACGCTGCACTCGCGTCCTTGCCGGGGTGGGCTGTCGACGGGAATGCCATCCAGCGGCAGTTCACGATCACGAGCTTTCCGGATGCCGTGACGCTGCTGACGCGGCTCGCCTTCGAGGCGGAAGCGGCCGATCACCATCCCGACTTCGTGCTCGAGTACCGGCGCCTGACGGTGCGATTCTGGACGCACACGGCCCAGGGCGTCACTCGGAAGGACGTGGACGCGGCACGCGTCGCCAATCAGCTGGCCGCGCCATACACTGTCGTGGAGAAGTAGGACCCGCGCTCACCGACAACCCGAGGCCACGCGAAGGAACGACATGCTGGTAACGACGACGAACACGCTCGACAACGCGAAGGTCGTGAAGTACATCGGCCTGGTCAGCGGCGAGGCGATCCTTGGTGCGAACATCTTCCGCGACATCTTCGCGGGCATCCGCGACATCGTCGGCGGCCGGTCCGCGGCGTACGAGTCCGAGTTGCGCAAGGCCAAGGACATCGCGGTGCAGGAGATGCAGCAGCAGGCGGCGTCGCTCGGCGCGAATGCCGTGATCGGTGTGGACCTGGACTACGAAACCATCGGCAACGGCGGCAGCATGCTGATGGTGAGCGCGAGCGGAACGGCGGTGGTGATCGAGTAGCGGGAGCTACCCGATGGGGAAGATCTGCTCCACGTCGTCTGCGGGCCGCGGGATGACGTGCACACCCACGAGTTCGCCGACGCGGCGTGCGGCAGCCGCACCGGCGTCGGTCGCGGCCTTCACGGCGGCGACGTCGCCGCGCACGATCGAGGTGACGAGACCGGCGTCCACCTTCTGCCAGCTGACGAACGTGACGTTTGCCGTCTTCAGCATGGCATCGGTTGCCTCGACCATGCCTATGAGCCCCCGGGTCTCGATCATCCCGAGCGCGTCGCCGACCTCACGCGTACCCTGCGCCATAGGGGCAAGAGTGTATCAGTTGACGCAACCGCGTGCGTCCACCTTGTACTTGTCCAGCACGTCGTCGCCGTCGGCCACCACGTAGGTGTTCGCGAGGTTGGCGACCACGCACGCGTGGTTGGGGACGACCGTGACGCGGTCGCCCACCCCGAGGCGCGTGCTCCCCGTCACGCGCACCACCGCGTGCTCTTCCGACAGCCTCTCGATCGACAGGCCCGCGTCAGGCGCCCCGTCCGGGCCGAGCACGACCCCGAAGCCGGTCGCGGTCCCCGCAAACGTACGCGCGGCGTCCGACGACAGCACCTTGCTGCCAGAGTCCAGCACCAGGCGGTCGGGCGCGGGACACGACACGACCGAGGCGTGAATGCGCAGCGCGCACCCATCCCATCCCACCACGCCCAGGCCTACCTGCGTGCGGTCGTGGAAGACGTAGTTGCCGGGACGCAGTTCGGTGATGCCGTCGAGCGCTGCGCTCGCCAGCGCAGTGGGCGTCGAGCCGACGCTGATCTCCTCGAGTTCGATGCCGCGCGTCCGGCAACCGTCCACGAGTTCGGCCATCAGGGCCGCCTCGTCGCGGGCGATGCGCCGCACGTCGTCAGCGGAGGTCGCGGCGTAGGCATGTCCAGCATGACTCAGCAGCCCGGCGAGATGAAGCCCGGGCATGCGGCTGACGGCTTCGATGAAGCCGACGGCGTCGCGCTGGCGCGGGTCAACGCCGCATCGATGCGTGCCGACATCGATCTTGACGAGCACCTCGAGCCTGCGGACCGCCGCCTCCATCGCGTCCGACCACGCCTGGGCGACGCTCAGGTCGTCGATGATCGTCGAGATGCGGACGCCGTCCATCAGCGACAGCACCCGCGGCGCGTACGACGGGGAGACGGGATACGCGATGCGGATGTCGTCGATGCCCTCGGCGGCGAACACTTCGGCCTCGCCCGGCTTGGCACACGTCACGCCCACGGCGCCAGCGGCGATCTGCTGGCGTGCGACCCACCCGCTCTTGTGGGTCTTGCCGTGCGGCCGCAGCCGCTTGCCACCGGCAGCCGCGGCCGTCGCCATGCGTTCGATGTTGCGCGTCATCGTCGGTGCATCAATCACGACGAGCGGCGTCTGCAGTTCGGAAAGGGTGGCCACGCTCACAGCCTACACCGCGGCCGTCATGCGTCGGCGCCGGCTCTTGCGCCTGCCCGCGAAGCCTGGCACGAGGGATGCGGGCGGGGAAATCGTCCTGTCGGGCTTCGTGCTAGGATGCGCGAAGCTCCCGGCTCGCGGACTCGTTACGTCCCGTTTCACGAAACTTTCGCATCCCATGACAGTGCGCCGCGTCGGCGTCCTGCTCTGCGCGCTCGCCATCAGCTCGGCGACCGTGTCGGCACAGGTCCCCTCCCCCGTTGCTCCGGCTGAGGCCGGCCGTCGTCCTGTTCGCGTCGTTCTCACGTGGCGCGACGACCCCGCGCGGACGCAGGCAGTCACGTGGCGCACGAACGCACCCGTGGACGAGGCGTTCGCAGAGATTGCCGAGGCCACGGCCACGCCGGCATTTGCCGCGCTCGCTCGCCGCTCGCCGGCGCGCACGACTGCCGTGCCCCTGCCTGCAGGCACCGCCTACTACCACGAGGCTCGGTTCACGGCGCTGCGGCCGGGCACGCTCTACGCCTACCGCGTGGGCGACGGCAGCACGTGGAGCGAGTGGTTCCAGTTCCAGACGGCCAGTGTCGAGCCCGCTCCGTTCTCCTTCATCTATCTCGGTGATGCGCAGCACGACATCCGATCGTTGTGGTCGCGGGCGATCCGGGCGGCGTTCATGGACGCGCCGCGAGCCAGGTTCGTCGTGCACGCAGGCGACCTCGTGAGCGTCGGAGAGAGCGACGACCAGTGGGGGGAATGGTTCGGCGCGGGCAGCTGGGTGAACGGGATGGTGCCCCAGGTTCCGGCCGTCGGCAACCACGAGTACTCGCGGCTGAACAGGGACGACCCGAGTCAGCTGGCGCCGCTCTGGCGTCACCAGTTCGCCCTGCCCGAGGACGGTCCGGAAGGGCTCTCCGAAAGCGTCTACTCGTTCGACTACCAGGGTGCGCGCTTCATCGTCCTCAACTCCGCCGACCCGACCCGGATCGCCGATCAGGCCGCGTGGCTCGAGTCGCGGCTGAAGGACAACAAGAACCGCTGGACGATCGTCGTGTTCCACCATCCCGTGTTCTCGGTGGCTCCCGATCGCGACAACCCGGAACTCCGCGCCGCCTGGAAGCCGCTGTTCGACAAGTACGACGTCGATCTCGTGCTCCAGGGCCACGACCACGCGTACGGCCGCGGCGACAACCTCCTCGACGGTGCGGCTCGCCGCGACGATGGCGGGACGGTGTACGTGGTGTCGGTGAGCGGTCCGAGGATGTACGAGGTGGGCCGGCAGCGCACATGGGCGACCCGCACGGGCGCGAACGTGCAGCTCTATCAGGTGGTCACGGTGTCGCCACAGGCGTTGACGTTCGAGGCACGTACCGTGACCGGCCAGTTGTTCGACGCCTTCGAGATCCAGAAGTCACGCGGCGGCCGCCGGCGCTTCATCGACCGCAAGTCGGACGCCGCCGGCACGTACTGACGCAACTTCGTCTCCGCCCAACGATGCCGCGTTCCCTGTCTCGTTCCAGCGCCGTGCTGCGTACGGCCATGCTCTTCGTCGCCACCGCAGCCTTCGCAGCCTGTGCATCGGCCTCCCAGGAAGTCGCGGCGCCATCCCCGGAGACGCTCGCCCGCACCTGGGAAGCGGAGCGCGTGCCCCTGCCCCCGCCGCCGCTCGTCACCCACGCCATGGTGGAGGCGCAGATCGCGCGCCTGGTGCGCGAGGGAGGCGGACTCTTCGCCGACGAGGTGATAGGCCGGTCCGTCGAGGGCCGCGCCATTCATCACCTCACGGTCGGTCGCGGCGCGAAGAAGGTGATGCTGTGGTCGCAGATGCACGGGGACGAGCCCACCGCGACGTCGGCGCTCTTCGACCTCTGTCAATGGCTGCTGAACCATCGCACGGACCCGGTCGTCGCGCGGATGCTCGACGTGCTGTCGCTGCACATCGTGCCGATGCTCAACCCCGATGGTGCCGAGCGCTTCCAGCGACGCAACGCGCAGGGCATCGACATCAATCGTGACGCGCTGCTCCTGCAGACACCCGAGGGCCGCGCGCTGAAGGCATTGCGCGACCGCGTCGAACCGGTGATCGGTTTCAACCTCCACAACCAGAACTGGCGCACGTCGGTGGGTGCGCCGCCGCAACCTGCGGTGATCTCACTGCTCGCCGTCGCGTACGACGAGGCGCGATCCGAGGACGCGCGACGCCAGCTGTCGAAACGCGCGTCAAGCGTCATCGTCGAAGCCCTCCAGCCGTTCGCAGCCGGCCGGATTGGTCGGTACGACGACGAGTTCGAGGTGCGCGCGTTCGGCGACAACATCACCAAGTGGGGAACCGCGGTCGTGCTGATCGAGACGGGCCCCTGGCCCGGGCCGGCACCCGATCGGACGCTCGTCCAGTTGAACTTCGTGGCGCTGGCAACCGTGCTCGACGCGCTGGCCAGCGGCCGCGTCGCGGAGGCGGATCCGTCCCTGTACGAGGGGCTGCCACAGAACGGCGGCGGGCTGTTCCACACGATCGTACGGGGTGGCACCATCGTGCCAGGCACCGGGGTGGCGCCGTTCCTCGGCGACGTCGGCCTTGCGGGAACACGCGTCGTGCGACAGGGTGCCGGCGGACGGGAGCTGCGCTGGCAGGGCAGCATCCAAGACCTGGGCGATCTTCGCGTCTACGGCGCGCTGGAGACGATCGACGCGACGGGGTTGTTCGTGTCGCCTGCCTACACGGAGGCGAATGTCGGTGACCTGGTCACGCTCCCGGCCGCCGATGGCGGGGCGAAGGCTCCGAAGATCGTCGTCGGCGGGCCGCCCAGGCTGTGGCTGCTCGGCAAGACGGCGACGGCCGGGCGCTACAGGCTCGAAAGAGTCGTCGACATCCGCTGAGGCTCGTCTCACGATGTCCGACCACGAGCCAAGGAGACGAGACCTGGTCGCCAACGCGCGTGATGCGATGCCGTTCACGCCGGGCGATCTCGTGCCGAAGGTCCGCCACCTCATCGACACGCGGCAGGAATGACCGGGTGAACTCGGTATACTTGCCGACCGTGCCTACGCCCGCCCCGGACGCCAAGTGGGATGTTGTTGGCCTCGGAGCCAACGCTGTCGATTTCGTCTACCGCCTCCCGGCGGTGCCACAGGCGAGCGGCCACTTCGCAAAGATGCGGATCAGCCGCGAAACCATCAGTTGCGGTGGACAGATGACCACTGCGCTGGTGGCGTGCGCCCGTTTCGGGCTTCGAGCCAAGTACATCGGCGCGACGGGTACCGACGACAACGGTCGCCGCATGAGGGCCGAACTCGCGCGGCACAGCGTGGACTGCAGCGACGCGATCATCAAGGACGCGCGCAACCAGTACGCAGTGATCATGGTGGACGAGAACTCGGGCGAGCGCATCGTCCTCTGGGATCGCGACGAGAAGCTGCACCTCCGGCCGCACGAGATCCCGGAGCGCGCGATAGTCAGCGCGAAGTTGCTGCACGTGGACGACGTGGATCAGGAGGCCGCGATCGTGGCGGCCGAGATCGCCCGCCGTGCGGGGCTGGTGGTCACCAGCGACATCGATCGGCTGACGCCCCGCACGACGGACCTGGTGAGAGCGGTGACGGTGCCGATCTTTGCCGAGCACGTCCCCGCCGGCCTCACTGGTGCTGCCGATCTGACGACGGCCCTGCGGCAGTTGCGCGAACTGCACGACGGCCTGCTCTGCGTCACGATCGGCGCCGAAGGCGCGATTGCCCTCGACGGTGATCGCCTGATCCACTCGCCGGGGTTCAGGGTGCAGGCGGTGGACACGACGGGGGCCGGGGACGTGTTCCGCGCAGGTTTCATCTACGGCACGCTGCAGGGATGGCAAACCGAGAACGTGCTGCGCTTTGCCAACGCGGCGGCCGGGCTCAGCTGCACCCGCCCCGGCGCGATCGGCGGCGTGCCTGCCCTCGACGAGATCGAATCGCTCCTCGAAGCCGCTCCGGCCTGAGCCTCACGCGACCTTTGCCGCGACTCCGAGCGTCGCCGCAATCCGGCGCGCGGCGGCCACACCCGAGTGCAGCGCTCCTTCCATGTACCCGGTGAACGCGTAGGCGCAATGCTCGCCTGCAAACTGCATGCGGCCGCCGATGCCGTCCCAGAGTGACGCCCCGACGCGCATGATCTGCCCCGGCGCGGGAACGCCTCTACGCCACCGCCCTTCACCATGGCGAGATGGCCCAGGTAACTCTGCCACTCCGTGCGTACGCCGTTGTCGGCCGTCAGCATCGCATCGATCGCACGCCGGCACAGGTCCGAACACGAGAGCGTGCTCACCCAGTTGCCGACCGTCTTGATGTCGAGGGCCACCGCGTCGAGCGCCAGCCACGGCTTGTCGGCGTCGGCGATGCGTCGCGCATCCTCGTTCATCGTCGAGAACGCCGCATCCATCTCCTCGAACAGCGCCTCGGCCTGCGCCGCGGTCAAGCGCTGGCCGTCGATCGTGACCGGCCCCTCGAGACCGGCGTCGTCGGCCATGTCGAGCATGGTCAGGCCGAACCTTCTGGCGTAGGACTGCCAGAGCGCGTGGTTGGAGCCGATCAACTCGCCTCCGCCCTCGACGACCTTTCCGGGCACGAGATCCTTGAACGACAGCACGCGGCCGCCGATGCGATTGCGTGCCTCGACGACCTGCACGTCCACGCCGGTGCTCGACAGCTCGTAGGCCGCGGCAAGTCCCGCGAAGCCCGCGCCCACGACGATGACGCGGCCCCGGCCGGACGACGGCTGCGCGAAGCCTTGCGAACTGAGCAGGAGACCGGCTCCGGCCGAGGCCGACGCGAGCAGTATCTCGCGTCGCGTGAGGCCGTCACGTCTGTCAGCGGCGAAGCGGTCGTGCAGGCGGGCATAGATCGATCGGGACACGCTCTGGAGAAACGCAGCCGCAGGCGCGCGCGAACAGCGGCGTAGAATGCCCTCGCCATGTCTCGCGTGAACTTCGCAGTCATCGGGGCCGGCGCTGTCGGGGGTTACTACGCCGCCAGGCTCGCCCATGCCGGCTTCGAGGTGGCGCTCGTGGCGCGGGGTGCGCACCTCGACGCGATCCGTGCGCGCGGGGTGTGGGTGTGGAGCCCGCTGGGCGACCTCGTCGTGCATCCGCGCGCCACGGCCGACCCCGCGGAGATCGGGCCGGCCGACGTCGTGCTCTATGCCGTCAAGACGTACGACAACCCGACTGCGCTGCCGCTTCTTGCGCCGCTCGTGGGCCCCGGCACGCTGGTGCTCACGCTCCAGAACGGGTTGACCAGCGCCGACGAGGTGGGCGCGGTCGTAGGGGCGGACCGCGTGCTCGCCGGTCCGACGCACATCGCCACAGCAATTCGCGCGCCCGGTCTCATCGAGCAGACCGGCACCCACAGGCGCATCGTGTTCGGAGAGGTCGCCTCGCCCGGGAGTGCACCCTCGGCGCGAGTGACAGCCCTCGCTGAACGGCTCCGTCGCGCCGACATTCAGGCCGAGCCTGTCGCCGACGCGCGACTCCCGCTCTGGGAGAAGTTCATCTACCTCGCGCCCTTTGCTGCCGTCACCGGTGCGGCGAGGCAGCCGGCTGGCGTCGTGTGGTCCACCCCCGTGCTGCGCGCGACACTCGAGGCGGCCTTCAGGGAAACGCTGGCCGTCGCTCGCGCGGAGGACGTGCCGGTGCCGGCCGATACCCTCGAGCGGATCCACGGCTACATGGACGCCTTGCCGCACGGCACGCGATCGTCGCTGCTGGTGGACCTGCAAGCGGGCAAGCGCATCGAGCTCGAGGCGCTTGCCGGCGACGTCGTGCGCCGCGGCGCGCGCCTCGGCGTTCCCACGCCCGTCATGGCCACTCTCGCGGCGACGCTCACGCCGTACATCGCCGGCGTGCCGAAGGGCTGAACGCCGATGCTGACGGTAGCGGGAATGGCGGTGTTGGGCGCGGTTGCCGGCATGTTCGGTGCGCTCCTCGGCCTCGGCGGCGGTGTGTTCCTGGTTCCCGCGCTCACGCTGTTCTACGGACTGCCGTTCCGTCAGGCGGCAGGTATCGGACTCATGACGGTAATCGCCACGTCGAGTGTCGTCTCGGCGCAACGCGCGGGCGACGGGTCCATCAATCTCCGTCTCGGCATCGTCCTCGAGATCGCCACGACCATTGGCGGCCTGCTCGGCGGGATCACCGCACTGTGGCTGGCGCCTCGCACGCTTCAGACCACGTTCGGAGTCGTCGCGTTGATCATGGCCGCCGTGCTTTTCCGGCAGTTGAACCAGCGACAAAGCCTTCCTCCCGGCGACACCGACACGGGATGGCTCGGAGGGACGTTCTATTCCACCGAGCAGAAGCGGATGGCGCTGTACCGGGTCCGCAACCTCCCGATCGGGTTGTTCGTCTCGTTTCTCGCGGGCAATGTGTCGGGCCTGCTCGGGATAGGCGGCGGCATCCTGAAAGTGCCCGCCCTCAATGCCTGGTGCGGCGTGCCGCTGCGGGTGGCCGCGTCCACGAGCTCGCTCATGATCGGAGTGACCGCCGCGGCCTCGGCGCCGGTCTACTTCGCGACCGGCGAGATCGTGCCCCACTACGCCGCCGCGTCGGTGCTCGGCGTGATGGTCGGCACCCGCGCCGGCTTCTGGATCGCGACCCACGCCCGAGTGAGCGGCCTCAAAGTACTGCTCGGCCTCATCCTGGTCGCGGTCGCGATCACCATGCTGGTGCGCGCATGATGGGACTCACGTTCGAACGGGTGCTTGGCCGCACGCTGTGGCTCGGCGTGATCGTCAGTACGAGCCTGCTCGCGATCGGCCTCGTCATTCATCTGAGCCAGCCGGGCGCCGCCTCGGAGCTCCTCCTGAACGCCGGATTGATCACGCTGATGGGCACGCCCATGCTCCGCGTGGCGTTGTCGTGCGTCGAGTACATGCTCGAACGGGACTGGTTCTTCGCTGCCAATGCGATGGGCGTGCTCCTCGTGCTGCTCGTCACGATCTGGACGGCCTGGTCGCAGTAGTCGCGGCGGCCTGGAGCAGCCGGCCGCGCACCACCGCTGGAAGCCGCGGGAAGTCACGCACCACGACCGCCAGGTCCGCATCGCCCAGCCCGTATATCGACGCAGCCGCCGCATGGAGGTCGGCAGCGGCCGCTTCGTCCGTCGGCAGCCGCATGAGTCGCAACACGAGCCGGACGACGAGTCTGCGCCGGGCGTCGCCAGCCGCCACGCGGGGCACCGGCACGGTGGCCATCAGCTTCGTCGTGACGTGTGCACCGAGAAAGCGCCGCACGAACCAGTCCGCCACCAGGCTGTTCAGCATGCCGCACAGGTACAGCTGCGTGGCGAGACCGACCCGGCTGCGAAGGCAGAACAGCGTGTGTGTGGACACGCATCCGGGTGGGAGCAACGCGGCGATCAGCGAGCGTGTGTTGGTTGGCGAGGAGACGTCGCGATAGGCGAGCCGCCAGCGCAGCCACGGCTCTCCGCCCAACACGGCCCGCGCGTCGTCCTCGCCGATCCAGGACCCGTCCTCCGCCGGCCGGACGCTGAACGGTCGCAGGTGCTTGCCGTCGACGACGGCGATGGGCGGTGCGCCCGGGTGCGGACGAAGGCGTCCCCGGTCGTCGGTGGCGTTCAACTCGCGACCGAACTGCAGACCCCACCCGGCGCGTCCGAGCCGCGGCCAGGTGATGAGCCGTTCGAGCAGTGCGAGTTCCCCGGCATCGCGCAAGGCGGGGATGGCCTCGGCGTCACCGCTCGCATCCCGGAGGAGCCGGCGCGTCAGCAATCGCGCAGGCGCAGGCGGCGTGCTGCGGAGCCGCATCTGCGGCGCGTCGTCCACGAGCACGTGCTCGGTGGCCGCCCCGGTTGTCGCCGTGACCGCCACGATTCTCATCGAGCGATGGATCGGGAACAGCCCCTCCGTGTTCGCGATGATCGACACCTGGTCCACCGCGGCCTGTTCGAACACGAGACGGCGCAGGCTGGCGGCGCCATGATCCGCGAGCACGCCGCCGGGAAGCAGGCAGCCGACGCGGCCGCCGGGCCGTGCCAGCTGCAGCAGGCGCTCGACGAACAGCTGGTAGCTGTTCACGTGCCCTGCCGAGGCGCGGTATGAGCCGCTTCCGCGCAGGAATGCCTGCAGCGGCCGGATGTCCTCCCGGCGCGCGTCGCGGTCGCCGTCGCTGCCCAGGTCGCCTCGCAGCATCTCCCACGGCGGATTGGCGACCACCGCGTCGAAGCCACCGCGACCGCCATCGAAGACGTCGGGGAACTCGACGTTCCAGTGGATGCACGCCTGCGCCCGGGCGATCGCGGCCCAGCGCAGACGGCATGCCTCCAGGTGACCGTGGAGCCGCGAACCGGCGCGGAGCGCCTCGTCCACGCTGCACCACACGGGCGACGACTGGGAGACGGGGTCCATGGCAGCACCGCACCATGCATCGGCACGTGCCCGCCATGTGGCGAGCGCTGCTTCGTCGCGCAGCGCTGCATGTCGTCGCGACTTCTCGTGCGCGTCGGCGGCCGTGTCCGTCGGCCGCGCCGAGAGGGCGGCGAGGAGCGGCCCGATGCGGGCTGCGTCGTCTTGCCACTGCTGGAGGTCGAACAGCGCAAGCTGGCCATCGCCGACGCGTCGGCTGCGTCGTCCCCGAACCGGGGCGCGCGTCAGCATGCCGCCGGGAGAGATGCCGATGAGGCTGTTGCCGCAGCGCAGGTGCGCGTCGAGCCACGTGAGCGGTCGGTCCGGGGCGAGCGACAGCAGCCACAGTGAAAGCCGCGCCACCTGCACCGCCCGCGGGTTGACGTCCACCCCGAAGAGGCACTGCTCGGCGATGCGCCTCGGCAGGGCGTCGCGCTCCTGTCGCGTCACGTCGAGCGGGCCGCCGCGCCCTTCGCGCACCCACGCCGCTTCCACCGAACCCACCAGGTACCGCAGCGCGGCTGCGAGCAGCGCGCCGCTGCCCATCGCCGGATCGAGTACGCGCAGCGAGAGGATGCGTTCGGCCGGGGCATCGCGAACGAGCGGCTCGAGCGCCCGCTGCACGAGCAGGTCCGCGAGTGATGCCGGCGTGTAGTAGGCGCCCGTCCGCTTGCGAAGGAGAGCCGGCGCCGGTGACGCCGGCGTCGCCATCAGGTGTTCGTAGATGGAGCCGAGATGCTCGACCCCGAGTTCGGCCATGTCGATCGGCGCATTCATCCCGCCGATGCAGCCAGTCAGGCGGGCGAGCATGCCGGCGACCACCTGGTCGGGCAGACGCTGACCTGAGTGCGGCGTGAGAGCGGGCTCGAAGAGCGGCCCGTTGAGGGCACTGACTCCGAGGTCGCCGACGCGGCCGCCGCGTTGCCAGAGCCGGCCCGTGGCCCTGAGGCTGTCGTGCAGGTTCACCGAGGGCCCGCCCCGCCGTTTGGCGTCGTGGGCGAGGGCGGTGATCGAATAGCTGCGCCGGAACGCGTGATGCCACGTGGGCACGAGTTGGCGCGACTCGGCAAACAGGAGGAACAGCCACTGGAAGACGAGCGTGATGTGCGTATCGTGGTCGCCACGCGCCTGTGCCGACAGTTGCTGGAGCAGTTCGGCGACGCCCGCCCGCAGCGCGGCAGCAGCCCCGGCGGCTCCCGATGCGCTCGACAAGACGAGCCGCTCGATCCATGGCGCTCCCTTCCGCCCGTCCCGTCGCGCGTGGCTCGCCTGACCTAGCAGCCAGAGCACCTGCCATACCCGCGCGTCCATGGAGGCGGCGGCCAGGTCGATATCCAGGTGGTCGCGGGCATACGGCCGCGCGGTGTCGTACCAGCGCCACGACACGCCGTTGCACACGGTGGCCCACGCCGCGCCGCGTTCGGCGCCGAGCCGCGTGCACGCGCGCTGGAGGCCGTCCTGCGATGTGCCCCACGGCAGCGCCACGACGACCGACGCCGTGTTGCCGAGGTGGGCCGTCGCGAGCCGCATCGGAACGCCGGCAACCCGGGCTGACTCGGCCTGCCCGGGGCGCCACCCCAGCACCTCGGCGCAGGGACGCACGAGGTGTCCCCAGACTGCCGTGGCCCCCGACGCCGGCCCGAGCACCTCGCCGGCCGCGCGCCACACGCGGACGCATCGCTGCATCGCCGTCGTGGCGGCGACGTCGTGCACGTCGTGGAGCAGCAGCGTGGCGAGTTGGTGTTCCAGCACGCGGGCGGCGATGCGGCCGCCGGAGATCCACGGCGCGCTCACGAGCGATTCCCGAGCGGCACGAGTGGCCGCGGCGCATCGGCGTCTTCGGCTGGCGTGCCCTTGCCGATTCGCGCACAGGCGCGTACGTGGGCCCAGAGAGCGGCGTGGCGAGTCTCCAGAAAGGTCGGCTCCTCCTCTGTATCGAAGAGGTCGCTGCCATCCAGCGACCGTTCCCGGTTCGCGGCCGCTTCTGAATCGCACGCCCACGTGTGCATGCGCCGCACCAGGCGTGGGGGGGC